>DATIMO010000424.1:0-1894 GCA_035475215.1 Acetobacteraceae bacterium
GCCTTCGGCCAGCGCCTGGACGATCGGTGCGACACCCAGATAGGCATTAGCGGAAATGATACGATTCCCAAGCTGTGCTGCCGTATGGCCGGGCCGTTCCAGAAGAGTGAAGTCGCCGGCCCGGATCTGTTCGAGAACGTCGTCACCGGTTATTGCCGCAATTTTCAGGCCTGCCAACCCGAGTTGGCGGGCGACCCGGGCCGTTTCCGCCGCCGCGCCCAGCGGGTTGGCTGCGCCCATGTTGGTGATGATACGGATGCGGTTGCGCACGCAGGCTGGCAGCACCGCCTGCATGCGCGCCGTCAGCAGCGGGTCGTAGCCGCTCTGCGGATCGCTCAACCGCGCCTGCTGGGCCAGTGCGATCGTCCGTTCGGCAAGACACTCGAAGCCGAGGTATTGAATGTCGCCATACTCGGCGAGTTCGATCGCCGGTTCGATCCGGTCACCCGAATAGCCGGCGCCGGAGCCGATCCTGACCGTCTTCATGGCGCGCTCCAGGATGCCTGCGACAGCTTACTGCCGGGTGACGATGGCTGAAAGCGGGCCCGGCTGCGCTTGCCAGAATGCGACTGATGGCCGAAATCGGGCATGCGTGGGATGGGTTTGTTCTTGAACGCCGTTGCCGAAGCCGTCGATCTCAGTGTCACGTTCCCGTCCGGGCGGAACTTGTTCGGCCAGCACGGGCCGGGGCTGCGCGCGGTCGATCGGATCAGCCTTTCGGTCGCGGCCGGCGAAGTGCTGGGCCTGGTCGGCGAATCCGGCAGCGGCAAGACGACCGCGGGTCGCGCGATCCTGCGACTGCTTCGCCCCACGTCCGGCGCGGTCCGCTTCGAGGGTGCGGATATCACGCATCTGGACAAGCCGACGCTGCGGCCGTTGCGGCGGCGCATGCAGATGATATTCCAGGACCCGTATTCAAGCCTCAACCCGCGGCTGAAAGTGCGCGATATCATCAAAGAGGCGTTCGTGATTCACGGCATCGGCACGCGCCGCGATCATGCCGAGCGGATTGCAGGACTGCTGCATCAGGTCGGGCTTCCGGCGGACGCAATGGAGCGTTACCCGCACGAATTCTCCGGCGGTCAGCGGCAGCGCATTGGGATTGCGCGGGCGCTGGCTGTGGAACCGGTGTTCGTGGTGGCCGACGAGCCGGTCTCCGCGCTGGATGTTTCCGTACAGGCGCAAGTGCTGAATTTGCTGCTCGATCTGCAGCGTTCGCTTGGGCTGGCGATGCTGTTCATCGCGCATGATCTGGCGGTGGTGCAGTATGTCAGCGACCGCGTGGTGGTGATGTATCTTGGCCGCATCATGGAGACCGCGGCCGGGGAGGAGCTGTATCGACGACCGCGGCATCCGTACACGGTGGCGCTGCTGGAAGCAGCACCGGAACCCGATCCGGCGGCGCGGCGAACGCTGGTTGGTTTGCAGGGGGAAATCCCGAGCCCGTTTGCACCGCCATCCGGCTGCGTGTTCCGCACCCGGTGTCCGTATGCGATCGCGGAGTGCGCGGCGATCGAGCCGGAACTGACGGAAGTTGCGCCGGGACACAGCAAGGCGTGCATCCGGGATGACATTCTGTGAAACGGGCGCTAAGCACCTTATCGGGGAAGGGACAGACCTGACATGAATGAAACAGGTCAGGCGGGCGATCTGCTCGATTCGTTTGTTGGTTCGGTTGCGATCAGCCAGTTGCGCGCGCGGCGGCCGGATATCGTGCGACACAGCCAGGGCAGCCATGACGTGCTGGTCTCGCCGCGCGATCCGGGCGGGCTATCACTGGCGGAGCGCGCGCTGATCGCGCTGCGGGTAGCGGAACTGGCGGGTCATCAGCCGCTGGGGGCGCATTATCGTGGGCTGCTGGACCAGCGTGCACCGGCGCTTGCCGAGGTTGCGC
>DATIMO010000425.1:0-3817 GCA_035475215.1 Acetobacteraceae bacterium
GAGGAAGGTGAGCGCTGGGACTGGTTTCAGGACGACACGATCTTCTGGGCCGGCATTGTTTCCGGAGTGTGCGGTCTGCTATTCTTGTGGCGCATGCTGGTGCGGCCCGATCCGCTGGTCGAACTGCGTGCGTTCCGCAACGCCAATTTCGCCTTCGGATCGCTGTTCAGCTTCATCCTGGGGCTTGGGCTGTATGGTTCGGTGTATCTGCTGCCGCTGTTTCTGGCCCGAGTGCGCGGCTACAACAGCCTGCAGATCGGCGAGACGATGTTCGTGACCGGTGTTGCGATGTTCCTGTCGGCGCCAATCGCCGGACAGTTGGCACAGCGGCTCGACCTGCGGGTGATGCTGGCGGTGGGTCTGGCGATGTTCGGCGGTGGCCTGTGGTGGATGACGAATCTCACCACTGAAACAGCGTTTTGGGAACTGTTTGGGCCGCAGGCGCTGCGCGGCGCGTCTATGATGTTCATCATGCTGCCGGTCAATCAGATCGCGCTGGGGCGGCTGCCGCCGGAGGCGGTGAAGAACGCCTCGGGGTTGTACAATCTGATGCGTAATCTGGGTGGCGCGGTCGGGTTGGCGCTGATCAACACTGTGGCAACATCGCGGCTGGCGTCGCACACGCTGCATTTGCAGGAACAGGTTACCTGGGCGCGGGCGGGGGCGGTGGGTGCGCTGCACGGGATGACGCAAGCGATGGAACCGGCCAAGGCGGGCAACGCCGCATTGGCGGCGCTGAAGCAGATGGCGATGATGGTGCAGCAGCAGGCATTGACGCTGGCGTACAACGACGTGCTGCTGCTGATGGCGCTGGCCTTCCTGGCGGCGCTGCCACTGACATTGTTGCTGGCAAAACCGGCAACGACAGCATCCGGAGCGCATTGATCCGGACCCGCCTCGGTTAGTCTAGACCATGACCCGGTGCAGCAGCGCTTCGCCGGTACGCAGGCGGCGGCAGTTCTCTGCGGCCAGCGCGAAGCTGCGATCGAACGTGCCGGTGGTCAGCCACCCGATATGTGGGGTCAGCACCACGTTCGGAAGGCGCAGCAGCGGATCATCCGCGGGCGGTGGTTCTTCGGCAAAGACATCCAGTCCGGCTGCGGCAAGGTGGCCGGAGTGCAAGGCCGCAACCAGCGCCGTCTGATCGACCAATCCGCCGCGCGCGGTATTGATCAGCACGGCACCGACACGCATGCGGGCCAGCGCGGCGGCGTCAATCATGCGATCAGTGTCGGCGGTCAGCGGCACGTGCAGGCTGACGACGTCCGACTCAGAGAGTAACGTATTCAACGGTATGAACTCGCCGGCCGCATCGCTGCGCGGCGCTCGGGCGGTGTAGATCACGCGACTGCCGAGTGCGGCCAGCACCGGCGCCAGCACGCGCGGGACCGCGCCATAGCCGATCAGGCCCACCGTGCGTCCGCCCAGTTCGCCCACTCCGTCCAGCATCGCCGGGTCGAGCGCAAAGCCCCGGCTCGCCCGCATGGCGCCGTCGAACAGCGGCAGCCGGCGAATCGCGGCCAGCATCAGCGCGAGCGTCAGTTCGGCAACCGCCCGTGCATTCGTGCCGGGAAGGTTGCACACGGGAATGTTGCGCGCGCGAGCGGCGTCCAAGTCGATGGTGTTGACCCCGACGCCGATCTTCTGGATCAGCCGCAGCTTCGGTGCAGCCCCGATCAACGCGGCCGTGGCGGGGGTCAGCACGTGCCAGAGCACGTCGGTATCCGCCAACAGCGCCGCGTCCGGGTCGCCGCAAGGCGTGACGCGAAGGGTTTCCGATGATAGTGCCGCCAGCCGTCTGGCCAGATCGGGGCCCGGCCGCGAAGTGGAACAGCACGTTCCAGGGGCGCAACTCTGGCGCCTTTCTGAGTCGGGCGTTTTTAGTCAGAACCCGTCGCGGATCACCGTCCGCGCGAAATACGACAGGATCAGGTCGGCCCCCGCGCGCTTGAATGCGCCAAGCGTTTCTCGCACGACCAGCGCCTCGTTGATGGCTCCGGCGGCAGCGGCAAACCGGATCATCGCGTATTCGCCGCTGACTTGATAAACAGCAATCGGCAGCAACGTGTGATCCCGCAGCCGCGCCAGCACGTCCAGGTAAGGCAGGCCTGGCTTCACCATCAGGATGTCGGCGCCCTCGGCTTGGTCCGCCAGTGACTCCCGCAGCGCCTCGCGCCCG
Source organism: Acetobacteraceae bacterium (assembly GCA_035475215.1). Classification (GTDB taxonomy): domain Bacteria; phylum Pseudomonadota; class Alphaproteobacteria; order Acetobacterales; family Acetobacteraceae; genus DATDIC01. The sequence goes on from DATIMO010000425.1 coordinate 2,180, forward strand.
TTCATGGGTTCCAACTGATAGGTCTTTCGATCGCCTTTCAGATCGCATCCGGCGGCCGCGCGGAACGGGCCATAGAAGGCCGAGGCGAATTTTGACGAATAAGCCATGATCGGCGCATCAGAATGCCCCGCGGCATCGAGCGCGTGGCGAATTGCTGTCACCTGTCCGTCCATCATGCCGGACGGCGCCACCATGTCGGCGCCCGCCTCGATCGCCGCCACTGCCTGGCGTCCGAGGTTTTCCAGTGTCACATCGTTCAACACGTGGCCGCCTTCGACCACGCCGCAATGTCCGTGGTCGGTGTATTCGCAGAAGCAGACGTCCGGTATCACCACCATCTCGGGCACGGCGCGCTTCGCGTGCCGGACCATGCGGGCAACCAACCCATCGGTGCGCCAGGCATCCGTGCCGGCGGGGTCCTTGTGGTGCGACACGCCAAACAGCATCACCGACCTCACTCCGTCGGCGGCGAGGGCTTCGATCTCGCGTTCCAGGTGGCGCTCGGGGATGCGGTCGACGCCGGGCATGCTGTCGACCGGCTGGGCATCGTGGATGCCTTCTTCGACGAAGATCGGCTGGATCAGGTCGTTGGCCGTCAGCACGGTCTCGCGAAACAGGTCGCGCAACGCGGCGGTTTGGCGCAGGCGGCGCAGACGGGTGATGGGGAATTGGCCGGCGGTCATGCCCGGGCGCCTTTCGATACAACGGATTCGCTGTGCATAGTCCGGCGGTGACTGATCGCCAAGCTCGATGTTCGACGGTCAGGCGCGCGGTGAGAGTACAACTTCGCGTGGCTGGCAGCCGGTTGAGTTCCTTGTTCGTTCGCCATACCGATGGTTCCGGGCCGGAGACGGGCTTTCCCATTCGCGCCAGGAATGGCAGCGGTCAGGAAATCTCGGCACGGATCGATGACGATGTGATAGAGTCTTCCGCGGCGATCGGAACGCATGACCGCATCGCCATGCCGATCGCCGCGCGGGAATGGTGTCGTCCTGCCGCGGTTGCTCGTTGGGATCGACGCGATCCCCGGTAGCTTCGTCGGCTACGACACAGCTTGGTGAGTCTGATGAACTCTGCCCAAAAGGCACGAACAGATGAGCAGAACAAGCCCACATTATCCGCGTTAACGCCGCACCTGTCGCACTGAAAGGGGGCCACCCATGCCATTCGATGGAACGGAGTACCGCGTTGCTCCACTCCGTCCGGCGCCGGTCGCACCTGAGACCATTGGTCTCTGGAGCCGGCTGCGGACAGCAACCGCATCCTTATTCACCCAAGCCCGTGCAATGCCCCTCTGGTCGCTTGCGCCGGGCGACCCGGTGGTGCCCTCCGAGGTAACCGCCGTTCAACTGCTTCGCGCTGCGCGCGGCCTGATCGAGTTGGAAGACCGCTGGGTCCAGGGCCGCTACGAGACTGTGCGGGGCCGCCGTTGCGCGATGGGTGCCCTGCAGGCCGCGGCGCGAGTGCTGCGCGATCCGCGCGCGTTCGAGGACGCGAAGGACCTGCTGCGCACCGAGGCGGTGCTCCGCGGATATAGTCACGTTGAGAAGATGCACGACCGTTCGACGCATGGGCAGGTGTTGGCTGTGTTCGACGCTGCCATCGCCAAGGCTGAGGCACGACTGCCTTATTGACTGG
>DATIMO010000426.1:0-1946 GCA_035475215.1 Acetobacteraceae bacterium
TTCCGCAGCAGGTCCAGCGCCTTCGCCATCCTGTCGCGCAGCGCCTGCGCTTCCTCGGTCGCTTCGACGGCGCCGATGCTTGCCGTGACGCCCTGTGCCAACGCAGCGTCACGCCCCCGACGGCGAACATCCAGCAGCAGATTGGCAGCACCCCAGACCAGTATCAGCACCAGGACGATGATCAGCCGGATGGTCCAATCTTCGAACTGCGGCAGCAGCGGCGCGAAAACCCACACCAGACCAGCAAGCAGTGCCGTGCCGATGAAACTGATGGACCAGCGCGACGCCAGGATGTCAGTGACAGGTTTCACGAGGGTGCTAGTCCTGCCGACGGAACACTATCTCGATCCGCCGGTTCTGTTCCCGCCCCTGCGCCGTGGTGTTAGGTGCAATGGGATCTGCATCGGCGCGTCCTTCGGCGCTCACGCGGGCAGGGTCGCCGATGCTTCGGGCGATGATCGTTTGCACGGCGTGGGCGCGTGCTGCGGATAGCTGGAAATTGGAAGGGAATTGCACCGTGCGGATCGGCTGATTGTCGGTAAAGGCAAGCACCAGAAGCGACCCCGGCTCGTTCTTCAGCGCGGCGCCGATCCGCGCCAGCAACGGCATGGATGCCGCCTGAAGGGTTGCGCTGCCCGAGGCGAACATTCCGCGATCGGCAATGCGGATGATCGGCGTCGTGGCTGTTCCGAGCACGCTGACCTGGGATTTGTCGATTTCCGGCTTCAGCAATCCGCGCAGCCGGTCAACGATGCTGGGCTCGGTCGAAGCCGGCGGCGGAGTCACCGGCTGCACAACCGCCGAGCGCGTGATGTCGGGCATACGCGACGGCGGCGCCGCCAAGACCTGCGCCTGCAAGACATCGGATTCGGCGTTAAGATTGGTGGACACCCAGACAAACAGGCCGCCGCAGACCGCCAACGCGGCGGCGACGGCGACCCAGACCGGAAATCTGCCGCGCGAGGGCTGGTATGGCACGACAACGCTCCGCCAGCGACGTGACAACTCCTGATCAATAGGCTCCTGCTGCTGGGCGGCGATGACCGCCTGGGTTTCGCCGCGGAGCCGATCGAATTCGGCGGCGCCACCGCGGGAATGCCGATAGCGACCCATGAAACCTAGCGATAAGCAGAGATACATCAGTTCGAGCACCGGCAGGAACTTGGCGGGGTCTTTGCGAAACTGCCGCAGGTGCTCGAAGAACTGATCGGTGTCACGCGCAGCTTCGTGGAACATCGTCACCAGCGGCTGCGCCCCCCAGCCGCCAGATGCGCCCCAAGGTGTATTGAGCACGACATCATCCATGCTGGCGCATAGCGCGTAGTGGGCTGGGCGCAACAGTTCCATTTTGATGCCGGCCTCGCGTGCCCGTCGCTCGAACGCGCGCAATTCGCCGGCGATGCGTTCGCGAAGTCGTTGCGGATGCGGCGGTTGGCGCATGCTGCGCAACCGAACCAGCAGTTGCAGCAATGGCGACGCCGCGGCGACCAAGGGAGAGACGCTGATCGCAGGTGTTCCGGTCTCGACCGGGACATGATCAGGCTCAGCCGTCGTGGGGGCCGCAGGTTGCGGCGGCGATGGTCGCGGCTGCAGCATCGACCGACGGCCGCCCGGCATGGGACGGATCACCGTCCGTTCGTTGTCGGCCGGCTCGGAGAACGGGTTGTCGCTCAAGCCCCCCTCCCCTTCATGGGCGCATCGGGCCTTCAGCGGTCATACTGGGTCAAGCCGTAGTTTTGCATCACCCATTTCAGGGTGGTGCCGTAATTGGGGTCGGTCGCATAGACCCCGGTCAGGGCATCGGCAAAAGCGTCGGGGTGGTCCGCTTCCGCCATGGCCGGCTTATAGACCGGGTTGGTGGCGAGCAGGCGGCCGTGTTCATCGAAGGCCTGCGAAATGGAGGCGAACACCCGGAATTTGGCGGTAACCGTCATGCTTTCCCCATC
>DATIMO010000427.1:0-2779 GCA_035475215.1 Acetobacteraceae bacterium
TAACGTGGTCGCCGGTGAAACCCCTCCCCTTGCGGGAGGGGGTAGGGAGGAGGCCTCATCCCACCGGCGCCTCATCCAGCCGCACCACTACGCCCTCCAGCTCCGGTCGAGGCGCTCGATAACGTCGCATCACCTCCGGATCATGACCCGGAATGATATGCGCCGGCGTCGGCGCCGCCCCGCGCAGCAATTCGTACCCCTCCAGCATGCCGCCGACATGCAGCGCGGTGGTGAACGGCCGCTCCGTCTCCATGTTTTCATAGAAATGCGTGACGTCCGATGCCAGCACCACCCAGCCGCGCCGCGTGTGCACGCGCACGAACTGCAAGCCGGCGGAATGCCCAGGCGCCGGATGCAGGGTGATCCCCGGCATCAGCTCATGCGGACCATTGTGCAGCCGTACCCGGCGGGCATAGTTCAACCGCACAATGCCGACCACGTCATCCACCTCGAACGAGTGGGCAAGCCGGTGATATCGCATGTAACGGCCGACCGCATAGTGCAGCTCGGGTTCCTGCAGATGGAATTCGGCGCGCGGAAACCGGTCGAAATTGCCGACATGGTCGTAATGCAGATGCGTCAGCACCACCGTTTCCACCGCGGCCGCATCCACACCAACAAGCCCGAGCGCATCGATCGGGCAGCGCAGGAACTGGCGCTTGCGCCTGCGCGCCACCTCTGCGGTGAAGCCGGCATCCACGACCACCGCGCGATCGTCGCCGACCGCAACCCAGACGAAATAGTCCATCGGCATCGGTGCATTGTGCGGATCACCACCAATGAAATGATCGGCACGTCGGACGTCGCGCGTCGCATAGCGGATCGCGAACAGATCATAGGTCGGCAGCATCGGATTACCCTTGCCTACGCCTTCTGCACCCCCCAGAACAGGATGTTGGCGCACTTCACGAACCCGCTCAGGTTGTTGCGGAACGCGGTCGGCTGGAAAATCTGGCCCAGCGGCATGAACGGCACCGTCTCGAAGGCGTGCGCCTGCATCTGCTCGCAGACCTTCTTCTGCGCTGCCAGATCGGGCGCGTTGAACCAATCCACCCGCAGCGCCTCCATCGTCTCGTCGGTCGGCCAGCCGAACCAGCCGGTCTTGCGCCCGTTGCCGCGCAGCGGATACGAGCTGCCCGGATTGGACACCGCCAGTCCGCCCCACAGCGTGCAGAAACTGTTCCAGCCGCCCTTGTCCGGCGGATCCTGCTTGGCGCGCCGGCTGACCAGCGTCGCCCAATCCATCGACTGGTAATCGACATTCAAACCGAGCTGCTGGAACAGGCTGCGCGTCACCTGCGCTTCCTGTTGCAGCGCCGGCTGATCGGTCGGCGACATCAGCACGATCGGCTCACCCTTGTAGCCGGATTCTTTCACCAACTGTCGCGCCTTCGCTAAATCGCGCGGTGCCGACAGCGCCTCCAGCCCTGCCGTGTTGGCCATCGGCGAGCCCAGGGTGAAGAATCCGGCGGGAACCCGGCCGAGGTCCATCTGCTCGCCAACCATCGATTGCACGAATTCCTTCTGATCCACGGCCGGCAGCAGCGCCCGCAACAGCTTCGGATTGTCGAACGGCGGATAGAGATGATTGAACGCCAGCACGCCCAGCCAGCCGAGCGGATCAAACGTCGCTACCTCCACGCCCGGCGATTTCTTCAGCATCGGCAGCAGATCGATCAGCGGCAGCTCTATCCAATCGACCTCGCCGGTCTGCAGCGCGGCCGAAGCAGTGGCTGGGTCTTTCTGCACCAGCCACTCGACGCGGTCCACGTGGACCATCTTGCCGCCGGAAAAATATTGCGGGGGTTCCTGGCGCGGCACGTAGCCGTCGAACTTGGCCCAGGCTGCGCGCGAACCGGAAATCCATTCGTCACGGAGGAAACGGAATGGGCCGGAGCCGACGTATTCCTTGATCTGCTCGGAAGCCGGGGTCTTCGCCATGCGCTCCGGCATCACGAAGCAGTTCTCCGCCCCCAGCGCATACAGCATCTGACGGAACGGCTTCTTCAGCCGGATCTGGAACCGCATGTCATCGAGCGGCTTCACCTCATCGGTCAATGACGCCAGATACTGGCCGAACGGATCCTTCACCCACCAGCGCTTAAGGGACGTGGTGCAGTCGATCGCCCGTACCTTCTCGTTGTCGTGGAAGCGCAGGCCGTCGCGCAGCGTGAAGGTCCAGGTCAGCTCGTCCGGCGAAACCTCGTGCCCGGCGCACATCTGCGGGCGCGACGTGAGTGAATCATCGATTCCGTACAGCGTGTCGAAGATCATGTAACCATTGTTGATGGCGACCGTGGCGGTGGTCCAGATCGGGTCCGGGTTGGCCAGGTCGGCCTGCGGCACGAAGCGCAGCACCTTGCCCTTCTGGGCAATGGCAGGGCTGGCAAGGCCGGTGGCGGACAGCACGGCGGCCGATCCGGCGGTCTTCAGGACGTCCCTGCGTCGCATGGTCGAAGCCTCCCGTTGTGGGTCGAATTTGCAGCCAGTGTGACTTGCACTCTCGCTATCCTCAAGACGAATCAGAGATGGGCAGAATCGGCCCGTTCGGCCGCAATGCCTGCGTCTCTTCGGCAAGATCGTCGATCAGCCGGTCCGCTAGCACCTGGATCAGGTGAAGGGCGAATCCCGGGTGCTGAAACCACAGTTCGCGAGCCTTGGCCGCGGTCAGCGACTGCAACACGACGTCGGTCTGCGCAAAAACACTCGCCGTGCGGCGACGCGTGCGCGACAGAATGCCCAACTCGCCCACGATCTCGCCAGGCCCGCGCACCATGCC
>DATIMO010000428.1:0-5162 GCA_035475215.1 Acetobacteraceae bacterium
CATCGTGCTGATCGCGACAATCAATGTGCTGATCGCGCTGCTTCTCGGGGCCGCGTTCGGATTCTACTGGCTCGGCCCGATTGCAGGCGTTCTTGGCAGTGGCGTGGCGCTGCTCGGGGATCATGTGGCGACGCGGCTGCAACGGGGCATCGGGCTGCGGGCCGAACGCACCCAGCTTGTGAACACTGCGGCGGCGTTCCTTGGCAGCCTGGCAGACCGCTTGCGCGCGCCGGAGCCCTGGCCGAAGCGCTGGTTCGTCCCGTATCGCGACCGCGTGCGGGCGATCGTCGCTGATGTGGCACTCACGTTGCCGGCCGGAGCGATCGGGCCGGCACAGGCACCGGATCATTTCGTCAGTGCTATCGCCGCCTGCGCCGTCGGGCTGCATGCGACAGAGGCAAAGGTGCCGTCCCAACTCGCCGCTGCTGCTACACGCACCTTGACCGGTATGGCCGACGCACTGCGGACTGGGGCCAGCGAGCGGGCCACACTGCTGGCCAAGGGACTGATCGAGGACGGGCGCAACATGATCGCCGGACAGGCATTCGGGCTCGGGCTGCTGCTGCGGGACTTCGTGCCCGCCGTGCTGAGCCCGGCAATCGATTCGCGCACGGTCGAGCTGCCGACAACCAGCGGCCGGCCGGGGCGCGCCGAAATTCACTTGGCGGTGCAAGTCGGGACCGCGCTGGCGGTTGCGATCGTCGTGTCGGATCTGATCGGCGTGCCGCGTCCGTATTGGATCCCGCTGACGACACTGATCGTTGCCAGCGCGAGCTTTGGCGAGAGTTTGCTCAAGGCAGCGGAACGCGTGCTCGGGACAGTCGCCGGACTGCTGACGGGGCAAGTCGCATGGATGCTGCTGCGCGAGCGCCCGGATATGATGATCGGCGTCATCGCGATAGCGGTGTTCGGCATCTTCTTCTGTCGGACCGGCCCGTACCGTTGGATTCTGTTCTGGCTGACGATGGCGCTGTCTGCCCTGCTGCACGTGGCCGATGCCGGCGAGGCATCGTACCTGGCGCGGTTGGGAGACACGCTGATCGGCGCCCTGATCGCGGTTGTCGTGTGCCGGATTCTGCTGCCGGTGCAGACACGGCAGGCCGCGCTGGCTCGGCGCAACGAGTATCTGACCGCGGTCGCGGCGCGACTTCGGAAGGCGGCCGAGGTCTTGCGGCAGCCGTCTGTCGCGCTGCCTCCGGCACTGTTCGATCAGACCGTTTCCCGCCCGTTTGCCGCATTGCATGCGCTCGCCGATGCCGAAACCGTGGAAGCGGTGGTGCATCGCCCCGCGCGGCTGGCGGTGCGCCAGCGGCTGGCAGCGGCCGATCGGCTTGCGCGCTGCCTGGTCGCGCTGCAAACGGTTATTCCGGTGCTTGCGACGACCGCAGATCCGGCGATGGCGGCGGGACTTGCGCGAATCGCCGATGCCGCGGCGGGAGTCTCGTCGCCACCCGAATACGAAGCATTTGCGGCTCATGCTCAGAGGTTGGTTGCCGCGCCTGCCGCCGGTCACGAACAGGCTGAACGGTTGACCGCCGAACTGCGCCTGCTGCGTCTGCTTGCCGCGATGTCGGATGCAGTGGTGGTGCTGCGCGAAGGTCTGCAGCCCTGCCCGGCTGACGTCCCCCGTTCGCCATGCTAGCTCCAGCCGAATGAGCATCACCAATTTCTGGCTGATCCGTCACGCCATCGTCGACGAGAACGCGCGGGCCATCCTGTATGGCACGCTGGATGTCGAGCTGTGTCCGGCAAGCCTGTTGGAGCAGCGCCCGATGTATGCCGCCCTGGCTCGCAGACTGCCACGCCCCGCGGTGTGGGTTGCAACGCCGCTGTCCCGCACCCGCCGCACCGCCGAGGCGATCTTCGCGGCAGGCTACCCGCCCGTGGATCCGGCAATAGAATCGGACCTGGCCGAACAAAGTCTCGGCGAGTGGCAAGGGCTGGCCCATGCCGATTTACCGGCAAAGCTGACCCTGCCGAAGCACGCGTTTTGGCCGCTCGGCGGCTGGGAACATCCGCCTGGCGGCGAAAGCATGGGCGACGTGATCCGACGCGCCGGCGCGGTCATGGAGCGATTGGCGACGGCGCATGCGGGGCAGGACGTGGTGGTGGTCAGCCACGGCGGCACAATCCGCGCCGCCGTGGCGCATGCGCTGCAGATCGGCCCCGACAATGCGCTGCATCTGGCGATACAGAACCTGTCGCTGACCCGATTGGAGCGGCATCCCGAGGGCTGGCGCGTGACCTGCGTCAACGAGCTACCCGGTTATTGATCACGCGGCATTTTTGACGACTCCGATCGATGTGGTAGCGGCGCCTGGGAGAAAAAATATGAAGCGAATTCTGATGGCTGCCGCATTGACCGTATTGCCTGGGTTGGCGCACGCGCAAACCGAGATGCAGTCGCTGGTCGATCGATCGGCACTGACATTGCAGGACGCCATGAACTGGCGGTTCTCCGAGCAGCCGCGCATATCACTCGGCCATGCGCGCGCGGCGGTGATCTGCCCACGAGTGTTCAAGGCGGGATTCATGTTCGCCGGATCCGGCGGCGATTGCGTGCTGGTCGCGCGTGCGGCCAACGGCACCTGGTCCTATCCGGCCTTCTACACGATCGGCAGCGCCAGCTTCGGCTTGCAGATCGGGTTGCAGGACAGCGAGGTCCTGATGCTGATCATGACGGATCGCGGGCTGGACGCGATCATGAACAGCAGCTTCAAGATCGGTGCCGGCGCTTCGGTGGCGGTCGCGGTGCTTGGCGGCGGCGTGCAGGGCGATACGACAACGGCTGTTGGTGCCGATGTTCTGGTCTTCTCGATCGCCCGCGGGGCGTTCGCAGGGATTTCGTTGGAAGGCACGGTGTTGAATTCGCGGAACGTGTGGGATCAGGCCTATTACGGGCAGCCGCTGAACGCGCGGCAGATCGTGATCCAGATGCAGGGACGGAATCCCGGTGCCGATCCGTTGCGTGAGGTGCTGACCCGCTATGGTACAGCGGGGCCGGAGGTGGCGGTGGCACCGCCGTATCAGGCGGTACCGGCGGTACCCCCGCCGCCCGGGTATCCGCCGATGGCGGGTGCGCCGGCACCGGCGGGCTATGCCGCGCCGCCAGCGTCAAGCGGCGCACCGATCAACCTACAGCCGGGCGCGCCGATCCAGCAGCAAACTCTTCCGCCACCGCGTTGAGTCACCGTCATCGCGAGCCGCCGAAAAGCGGCGTGGCGATCCAGGCCGCGGCACCGACGCGACCGTCCTGGATCGCCACGGCGCGTTGCGCCTCGCGATGACGGCAGGCGGAGCCCGTTGTCAGAGTGCGTCTTCGGCGGCATGAGCAGGGGTGTCCCCGACACCCTGCAACGATAGCTCCCGTGCCCGAATGCATCGCACCGCATGGCCCGGCGCGATTTCCTCCAGCGCCGGCACTTCCTGTTTGCAGCGCCCCACTGCGTAGCGGCAGCGCGGATGGAAGTGGCAGCCGGTTGGCGGATCGGATGGGTCGGCGACTTCGCCCTCCAGCACGATACGCTGCGAACGCTGACGCGGGTCCGGAACCGGCACCGCCGACAACAGTGCCTCGGTGTAGGGATGGCGCGGCGTGGCGAACAGCGCAGCGGTGGGTGCGACCTCCACGATGCGACCGACATACATCACCGCGACACGGTGGCTCATGTGCTTCACCACCGACAGATCGTGCGCCACGAACAGGCAGGCGATCCCCAGCCGTTCCTGCAAATCCAGCAGCAGATTGACGATCTGTGCCTGCACCGAAACATCGAGCGCCGAGACCGGTTCATCCGCCACGACCAGCGCCGGCGACAGCGCCAACGCGCGGGCAATCCCTATGCGCTGACGCTGCCCACCGGAAAAAGCATGCGGGAAGCGGTTCAGATAGGCGCGCGGAAGCTGGACCAGCTCCAGCAGTTCGGCGACGCGGTCGTGGCGCGCGCGGGTGTTGCGCATGCCGTTCACCAGCAGCGGCTCACCGATGATCTCGGCGATGGTCATACGCGGGTTCAGCGAAGAGAACGGGTCCTGGAAGATCAACTGCATCTGCCGACGCAGGGGGCGCAGCGACGCGCGTGGCAGCGGCGCGACGTCGATGGTCTGACCGGTCGCGGTCAGGAACCGGATTTCACCGGATGTCGGGGTCACGGCCCGCAGGATGCAGCGCGCGGTAGTGGTCTTGCCACAACCCGATTCCCCCACCAGGGACAACGTCTCGCCGCGATCGATGGTGAAGCTCACGTCGTCCACCGCACGCACCTGACCCGCATTGCGCCCCAGCAGGCCGCGATGGATCGGGTAGAATTTCTTCAACCCGCGCACGTCGAGCACGGTGCTCATGTCGTGGCGCCGTAAAGAAAACAGGCCACCGCGTGCCGGTCTGTGATCGCGGTCTGATCCGGAAAGCGTCGGTCGCACACGCCGCGCATGAAATCAGTGCAGCGCGGGTGAAACGGACAGCCCGCGGGACGAGCGTAGGGATGCGGGATCGAACCCGCCAGCGTTGCCAGTTTCGAGCGCGGCTCTGCCAGCACGCTGGGAATGGAGCGCAGCAGGGCGCGGGTATAGGGGTGCCGCGGCGCATGAAAGATTGCGTCCACCGGTCCCTTCTCCACCTCGCGACCGAGATACATGACCACCACGTCGTCGGCCATTTCGGCGATCACGCCCATGTCGTGCGTGATCAGGATCACCGCGAGGCCACGTTCGTTCTGCAAGCGGCGCAGCAGCTCCAGGATCTGCGCCTGCGTCGTGACGTCCAGAGCGGTGGTGGGTTCGTCGGCGATCAGGATGCGCGGCTCGGCAGCCAGCGCCAGCGCGACCATGACCCGCTGACGCAGGCCGCCCGACAGTTGGAAGGAATAGGTGTCAACGCGTTGCGCCGGACGCGGGATGCCGACCATCGCCAGCAGCTCGATGGCCCGTTCGCGAGCCGCGCGTTTCGAAAGCCGCGAGTGCAGGCGGATCGCCTCGATGAGCTGGTTGCCCACGGTATGGTAGGCCGAGAGCGAACTCATCGGCTCCTGGAACACAAGCCCGATCTCGCCGCCCCGGATCGATCGCATGCTGCGGCTTTGCGGGTTCTGCCGCACCAGATCGGTGATGCTTCCGTTCTGCCGTCGAAGCAGAATTTCGCCCCCGACGATACGGCCGGGCCG
>DATIMO010000429.1:0-6748 GCA_035475215.1 Acetobacteraceae bacterium
GGCCCGACGCCGAGGATCAGGCGGATGCAGCGGTCGCGATCGACCGCATCAAAGCTGGTTTCGTCCAGGCGCAGATAGTTGTGGATCAGCCAGGTTTCGTGCCCGTCGATCGCGAACATGTTGGCGCTGCGCCGCGGGTTCAGCGATTGCGTGGACCATGCAGGCTGCGCCTGCATTCGGCGGATCAGGTCGGGCGCCCGTATGTAGCTGGACTGCGTGCGCTGCACGACCGGATCACCGCTGAGGCGCGCGTGGATGGCACGACGAACCTCGGACTGGGCGCCGTCGCAGCCCACCATGTAGGCGGCGGCGATTGTCACCGGCTTGCCGGTATCCAGATCGAGGGCGGTTGCAAGCACACAGTCGGGCCGCTGTTCGAAGCCGGTCAGTTTCGTCCGGTTCAGGATGCGGACACCGGGCAGCGCGGCGGCGTGGGCGAACAGCACCGGTTCCAGATAGATCTGGTTGATGCGGTGCGGCGGTTCCGGCGTCGGCCACCATCCGTCCGGCCCCGACTTGTCCGTGTAGCGGTCTCGCCGGCAGGGGATGTGGATACGAGCGAATTCGCGACCTGTGGTGGTGGTACGAAACGATACATCGTTGGGATAGTCCGGTGGTAGCGCCACGGCATCCCGGACCGCGCGCGCCACGCCGAGGCGGCGGAACACCTCCATGGTACGGGCGGCCACGTGATTGCATTTCACGCTTGGCGGTTCGCCGCGGTCCCGGGTTTCGACCACCAGCACATCGATGCCACGCCAGGCCAGGTCCATTGCCAGTGTCAGCCCGACCGGGCCGGCGCCGACGACCAACACGCTGGTCGCGTGAGGCGGCGGCATCAGCCCCGGCAGAGCACGTTGACCAGCGCCTGCTGCCCGTTCCGCACGGCCGCGGCTGCGCGCTGCAGCGCACCGGGCAGATCGCCGGGCTTTTCGACCCGCTCGCCATGGCCACCATGCGCCGTCACGATCTGTTCGAACGCCGGCGCCGGCCCGAGATCGGCAAGCAGCCGCCCGTCATCGTCGGATGCAACGCCCTTTTCGAACATGTCCAGTGTGGCACGGCGGACGGCGCCGTACAGGGTGTTGTTGTAGATCACGACCAGCACGGGCAGGTTCTGCGACTGGCCGACGAAATGGCATGCGGTGGGGTTGGCGAACATATACGCGCCGTCACCGAGTACGGCGATCACCTGGCGGTCGCGCGCCGCCAGCTTGGCGCCGAGCGCGGCGCCGAAGCCCCAGCCCAGGCCGCCGGCGGAACTGACGCTGAGCAGGCTGCCGGGGCCCGGCAGCGGGCAATATTCCTGACGAAACGAATATTCGTTCACCACAATGGTGTCTTTGTCCACCACGTCGCGCAGGCAGTGGTTCATCCAGACATTGGTGCAGACATCGCCTTGGCCGGCACGCTCGGCCTCGGCCGCCCATTCGGCGTGCAGTGTGGCGGAGCGCCGCACCAGCGGCCCATGGCGTTCGGCGACATTTGTCTTGCGGTCGGCCAGCGCCCGGATCAGCGCCTCCAGCAGCGGCGCCGAAGCGGCGCGAATGGTCAGGTCGCTCGGGAAGCTGCGCATCGGGTAGCGCGCATAGAGCGGGTCCTCACCGATCTGCACGATGCGCGCACCGGACGGCGGCTGGTCCGTGCTGGGGTACCAGGGGACGTCGGTTTCCCACACCAGGATCAGGTCGGCATCCTTCAGCAGCGGCCCGGGGACCGAGCCCTGGAACATCGGATGACGGCTCGACAGCGCAAAATAGCGCGTGTTGAACGGCACCACCGGCAATGCGAATCGCTCGGCCAGGCGGGCCAGCAACTCGCTTTCCCGCGGGTCCCGCCCGAGCGTGCCGGTGATGATCAGCGGGTTGCGCGCTGCCGCGATCCAGTCCGCGAGCTGTTCGACATCGGCAGCCGCGGGCAGCGGCGTGCGCGGTCGTGCGCGCGGCCGCCGTGGCTGCTCTGGTTGCGGCTCGACGGTTTCACCCAGAACTTCGCGCGGAAGGCTGAGATAGACCGGTCCCGCCGGCGACGTGGTCGCCAACTCCAGCGCGCGAGTCACCACATCCGCGATCTGGTCGGGTCGGCGCATCTCGTAGTCCCATTTGACGAACTCGCGCAGCATGCCGGCCTGATCGAACATCTCCTGCGCCCAGTGGATGTACACGTTGCGCGTGCCCGACGGGCCATTTTCCGTGATCGGCGTGCGGCCGGAGGTCAGCAGCATCGGGATGCGGTCACGGCTTGCGTCGGCGAGCGCACACAGCGTGTTGGCGAGCCCCACGTTCACGTGCGTCATCACGGCCTGCGGCCGGCCGGTGACCGCGGTGTAGCCGTGCGCCATGCAAACTGCGGCGTTCTCGTGCGGGATCACCATCGGCTTCGGCACTTTGCGGTTGGACCGGGCAGCGCGCGCAAACGCTTCGATGATCGGGGCAAAATCGGTGCCGGGATTGACGAACAGGTGATCGATGCCCTGCGCGGCGAGGGCGTCGAGATAGTCCTCGGCGGCAATGCGGGTGTGCGGCTTGGCATCCATGGAACGGCCCTTGTTCTGCGCGTCGCGCGGATTGTGCGCGCCACGATGCGCACCCTCAAGCCCGGCGGATGTTTCAGAATTGGGCGCCGGTGAACGGGTCAATTCCCTTGAGCTGCGGAAATGATCCAGCAATCAGCCCGAAGTCGCGAATGTTGCGGGTCGCAACCGCAGCGCCGTGGGCAATCGCGGTCGCGGCGATGACCAGATCGCGGCCAAATTTCGGTTGCGCCGCGCGTGGATGGGTGACCGCCAGATTGCGCAACGGCGGCATCGCGTACATGCGCCCGAGGATTCGGGCAGCGGCGGCATCCAGGGCCAGCACGTTGTGGCTGCTTAGGATCATGTCCAGCCACCCTGTAAGTTGCGCGGCGAAGGTGGTATCGCGCGCCGGCAGCCGCGCGATACCGTATTCCACTTCCGTGATCGCGAACGAGGTGAGCGCAAGTTCGTCCGCCGGCATGGCGGAGAACCAGGCAAGAACCTTCGGCGACGGATCAGGCAGGCGCAGCTCGCTCAGAACGTCGGTGTCGAGGACTGTCAGCATCGGCAACCCCCTGATCGAAATCGCGCGGCTGCAACGATGCGCCCAGCGTGCTGCGTGCCTCGACAAGCGCACGGTCGAATGCGTCACCGCGCTGGCCAAACCGGCACGACAGCAACACGCTTTTCAGGTTCGGCCTGGTCTGGTCGAAATATGCCTTCGACACGAGGACGACTTCCTGGCCGTCGCGACGACGCACGAACTGCGGACGGCCTTCGACGGCCGCGTCGACCAGTTCGGAAAAGCGGTGGCGCGCCGCCGCAGCCTGCCATGAATCGGACATGGATGCCTTCTGGTCCGTCATTTACGCTGCCGAAATCCAGAAGTCAACCAAAAGGTGACAGTTCACTGGTCACTTCAAGCGTACCTCTTCCAGCACATCGCGGACCCGATACCAGCGCGCCAGTCCCCGAACCAGCACTGGCGCAACTCGGGTATAGGGGAGCGGCCGCAAGGGCACACGGGGGAACGCCGTCCCAGGGCGGCCGAGTGCCAGGGCGGCGAGATCCCGGCCCATCATGGTCGCCGCCGCGATCCCCCGGCCGTTATAGCCCAGGCCGGCGAACAGCCCAGGCGCCAGCTCGTGCGGTCGGGGCACGTGGTCCGGGGTCATCGCCACCCAGCCGCTCCAGCCCTGCTCCCAGGACAGCCGATCGAGCTGCGGGTATAACCGCATCACGCGGGTCTCGGCCGCGCGCCAGTCAGGCGGGCGTTCTGGACCAGAAACGGGTCCGTGCCCGCTGGCGTGCAGGCGCCCATCCGGCAGCAGCCGCACCGCCGAGAACAGCCGCCGCGTGTCGGTCAGCGACTGCCCGCCCGGCAGGATGGAACGCCGCACATTGTCCGACAGCGGCGCGCTGACGAAGCCGTGGCCGCGCACCGGGATCACGCTCGACGCCAGCCCGGGCCAGAGTTCGGTGCTGTAGGCATTGGTTGCAATGATTACGATGTCGGCGGTGACCTGGTGTGGTCCGATGTCCATCTGCCAGCCGCCACCGGCTCGGCGGATCGTGCGTACCGGTGAGTCGGCGTGCAGCACGGCCCCGGCGGCGGTGGCGGCTTTCGCCAGGCCGCGCACATAGGCGAACGGATTGATGTGGCCGCCGCGCCGGTCGATCATGGCGGTCTGGTACAGCCGCGAGCCGATCATCTGCGCCGCCTGAGCGGCATCCAGCAACTCTACCGGTGCGTGGCGGCGCTGCCAGTATTCGGCGCGCCGTTCCAGATCGCGGCGCCCGGTGGGCGAGTGGGCGGCAAAGATCAGGCCGGTGCGTACCGGCCAGCAGGGGATGCGATGTTTCTCGATCAGTCCGAACACCAGATCGGGGCCGGCCGCGACGGCATCGATGACACTCGGCGCGTGGTCCGGCCCGTAGCGGCGGACAAACGCGTCTTCCCCGATCTTCAGGGACGGCACAACCTGCCCGAACGCCCGGCCGGAGGCACCCCAGCCGATCTCCTTCGCGTCCAGCAGCACGATCCCGGTACCGGCTTCGGCGAGGTGAAGCGCGGCGGACACTCCGGTGAAGCCGCCGCCGATCACCGCAACCTGCACGCGGCTAGATCGCGATAAGGGCGGAGCCGCCGGCGCTTCCGGTGCGTGACGCACGTATATCGCCGGGGGGTTGGCATGGTCGGAGAGTGGTTGGTAGGGCATGGCTGCAAACCATGCGGCCGGATTGTCGCACCCTGCAACGGGCGGTAAGGCGACGGTGCAACACAAGGCCCGACGCATGACAACGAACACCAGGCGCGTGTTCTATCTGAACCGGCCAGCCCACCCGGTCTTCAACGAAATCCTTGGCGGCCGCCCGGATGTACAGCTCGATCGGCTGGTCAATGACAGCCCGGATGAGATTGCGGAACCGGTTCTGGCCAGGGCGCATGTGTATCAGATCGGCGCGACACGGGACGAGCTGGCGCTGAAATATCATGGCACGGCGGACCTGCTGGCGCGCACGCCGAACCTGCTGGCGGTGTCATCCAACGGCGCGGGGTACGACACGGTCGATGTGGCTGCGTGCACGCAAGCTGGCGTGGCGGTGGTGAATCAGACCGGCGGCAACAAGGAAGGTGTGGCCGAGCACGTGCTGGCAATGATGCTGGTGCTGTCGAAGCGCATCATGGAAACCGACCGGTTCATGCGGCGGGCACCGAACATCCCGCGTGTGGCCTTCATGGGTCATAACGTGGAGGGGCGCACCATTGGCATTGTCGGGATCGGCAATATCGGCAGTCGGGTGGCGGAGCTTTGCCGCGGATTGTTTCGGATGCGGGTGCTGGCGTACGACCCCTATCTGAATTCCGAAACTGTCACTGCACGCGGCGCCGAGAAGGTGGCGTTGGATCAGCTTCTGCGCGAGGCGGACTACGTTTCGATCAACTGCCCGCGCACCGCGGAAACGCGCGGCATGATCGGCGCGCGGGAATATGCGCTGATGAAACCAGAGGCGTATTTCATCACGACGGCGCGCGGCGGCATCCATGATGAAGTGGCGCTGGCCGATGCACTGGCGAACGGGCGGCTGGCCGGGGCGGGGCTGGATGTGTGGGAGAAGGAACCGCCGGACCCGAGCCATCCGCTGCTGCAACTCGACAATGTGCTGGTCAGTCCGCACACGGCGGGCGTGACGCACGAATCGCGGCACAACATGGGCCGGTTCGCGGCGGAGCAGATTCTGGAGATTCTCGACGGCAAGCGCCCGAAGCGGCTGGTCAATCCGGAAGTGTGGCCGAGGTATCGGGAGCGGTTCGCGCAGATACTGGGGTTTGTGCCGGAGGGATGATGATTTGGCAAAAATTTCGCCGGCCATGCAAGTTCAATCACACCATCTCCACGAACCGGTCCAGCACCCGCTTGTCCCCCGACTTGTCGAACGCGATGTCCAGCCGATCTTCGTCGGCAGCCTTCACCGTTCCATACCCGAACTTCTGGTGAAACACCCGCGATCCGACGGGAATCGCGTCGGACCGCGCCGGTCGTGACGGGTGTTCCCAAACGTCCAGCACCTTGGCCCGTCGCGCCACCAGCGGGAATTGCCCAGTGAACACCGTGGGCGCCATGGCCCGCGCATCGCGCGCCAGCGCCGCCGATCCGGTGCGATCAATCTCCGCGTCCGGCAGTTCGTCGATGAACCGGCTTGGAATGCTGGTTTGCCAGTTCGCGTAAATGCGCCGGTTCGCAGCGTAGCTGACGACCGCGCGGCGGCGCGCGCGGGTCAGCCCGACATAGGCCAACCGCCGCTCCTCCTCCAGCGCCTTAGCGCCCGATTCGTCCAGCGACCGTTGGTTTGGAAACAAGCCTTCCTCCCATCCGGGCAGGAACACCGTATCGAATTCCAGCCCCTTCGCGCCATGCAGCGTCATCAGGGAAACCCGGTCGCCCTCGGCATTTTCCTCATTCTCCATGACCAGCGACACGTGATCCAGAAAACCGGTCAGGGTTTCGAAATCAGCGAGCGCGCGCACCAGCTCTTTCAAATTCTCCAGCCGTCCCGCCGATTCCGGCGATTTGTCCTTCTGCCACATCTCGGTGTAGCCGCTTTCGTCCAACACCGTTGCCACCGTAACCACATGGCCGTCGCGGTCGAGCACTTCCCGCCAGCGGCCGAAACTGCGCAGCAGATCGGCCACCGAATCCTTCACCTTGCCGCGGAATCCGCCACCGCCCA
>DATIMO010000430.1:0-6597 GCA_035475215.1 Acetobacteraceae bacterium
ACGACTTTTTCGTCGTGACTGGAGAAGGGCTTGCGATCCTTATGATCTTTGGCGGATAGCTACATCACTGTTGGTCCAAGAGGCGACTTGATCGGCAACCGAACCCGGCGAACGTGCTACACCTCCATCCGCCAGATCAGCCCCAGCACCCGCTCCCGCGCCGCTACGAATTCCGCACTGGACTTGATCGCCCGGATATCGCGACCCTCCGGCTGGCGACAGAAACCCATCTTCAGATGCTCCACGATTCGGCCAGGGCGGGGCGACATCACCACCACATCGGTCCCGAGATACACGGCCTCCTCCACGCTGTGCGTGATGAACACCACGGTCATGCCAGTGCGTCGCCACACAGAATGCAACTCCTCCTGCATCCGCTCGCGCGTCAGCGCATCCAGCGCGCCGAATGGCTCGTCCATCAGCAGCAGTTCCGGATCGTTCGCCAGCGCGCGCACGATCGCCAGCCGCTGCTGCATGCCGCCCGAAAGCTCATACGGATACCGGTTGCGGAACTCCCACAACCCGACGGTGCGCAGATAGCTTTCCACCGCTGCCGCGCGCGTACGCGCATTGGCGCCGCGCATCCGCGGTCCAAAGCCGGCATTCTCGGCAACCGTCATCCAAGGGAACAGGGCCGGCTGCTGAAACACCACGCCGCGATCCGGCCCGGGTCCGGCGATCGGGCGTCCGTTCAGGCTGACCGTGCCGGAACCAGGGTGAATGAACCCAGCCAGCGTCTGCAGCATCGTCGTCTTGCCGCAACCCGAGGGCCCTACGATACAGACGAAATCACCGCGCCCGAACGCCAGGTTCACCCGCTCCAGCGCGCGCACCGCAGCGTCACCGGTACCGTACTCGACTGTCAGATCGGCAAAAGCAACGAATGGCGGCCCGGTCGGCGCATCGGCACCGACCGGTGCGTCACCCGCTGCAATATCAACCCGAGACAGCACGCTGCAGGAACTCGGTATTCGTGCCCTTCTGGAACGCCGCCAACGCCGGCGCGGACCGAATGCTCTTCTGCTGGACCAGGAAATCCGCAGTGCGCTTCAGCACTTCCGTGAATTTGCCCGGCTGTCCAGGTGTGCCAAGCCAGGCTGATGATATCTGGTCCTTCTGCGGAACGAAATCGTATTCCTCCATGTCGCGCTTCGCGACATCCGCCGTCACCCCCGCCTGCTTCGCGACAATCTGCGCCGCATCGTCGGGTTTGTCCTGCCACAGGGCCAGCGCCCGTCCATACGCCTTCAGGAACCCCACCACGGCGTCCGGATATTCCTGGCTGAATGCCTTGGTGGCCACGATCAGGTCGGCGATCACATAACCCGCTGCATCCAGCTCCTTGTAGGTGGGGTACGACACTCCGCCTTCTTCCAGCAGTTTGGATTTGGCCGGCGCCCACACATAGCCGGCGTCGATGTCGCCCCGATGCCACGCCGCCACCATCGCGTTCGGCGTCATATCCAGCACCGTGACATCCGCCTGCGTCAGCTTGTTCACCGCCAGAAACCCCAATAGCCGGAAATGCGAGGTGGAACCGAACGGTGTCGCCACCTTCTTGCCCTTGAAATCAGCCGGACTGTGGATGTTTGCGGTCTTGCGCACCACCATGTCCTCGGCCGGACCGATATTGTCCACCATGCCGATCAGCTCGTAGGGCAATCCCTGGCTCAGCCCCGCGGCGGTGCCCGAAGAGCCGATCGCCAGACCGATGTCGAAGCTGCCGGCAGCAATGCCGGTGTTCACCTCGGCGCCGCTTCCGGCCTCGCTCCACTGGATCTTCGCCCCGGTCATCTGGTCGAACCAGCCTTCGCCCTTGGCGATCATTGTGGGTTTGGTCTCCACGAAGAAGGCCACCCGGAGCTGCTCCGGCGCCTTGGCCCGCGCCCGTCCCGTGCTTAGAAATGGCAGGGCCAGTCCGGCGCCGACCGCCTGCAGTGCGCGCCGTCGCCTGATCGCGATCATATCCCCCATCCGACTTTCTCCCCTTTGTTGTATCGTAGGTTGTCAGGCCTTGCCCGCCCAATGGACCACCCGACGCTCGGCTGCCAGCAGCAGGCGGTCTAGCGCCAGCCCCATCAGCCCGATCAGGATGATACCGACAAACACGTAATCCGAGCGCAAAAATCGCCCGGCATCCAGGATCATCCAGCCCAGCCCCGTGCTGCCGGCAATGATCTCGGCGGCGATCAGCGTCGCGTACACCACCCCGATGGCGAGCCGCGCGCCGGTAAAGATCTCCGGCAACGCGGACGGCAGCACGACGTGGCGGAAGATCTGCCAGTCCGTCGCCCCGAGCGTGCGCGCAACCTGCACGCGCTGCACCGACGTGCTCTTTACCCCGTCCATCGCGGCCACCGCGGAGACGGGCAGGGCGGTCAGGAACAACAGCAGCACCTGGGAAATCTCCCCGATGCCGAACCAGACGATCAGCAGCACCAGATAGGAAAGCTGCGGCAGCGGGCGCAGGAACTCGATATAGGGGCTGAACACCGCTTCGACCTTGCGGCTGTATCCCATGCCGAGCCCGAGCAGTGTGCCGACCAGCGCGCCGGTGATGAAGCCGCCGAACACGCGCTCCAGGCTGAGTCCGGCATGGGCCCAGAGCGAGCGTGATTTATATCCGTTGTTCAGCAGGTCCAGCAGAGCCGCGCCGACCAGACCAGGACCCGGCAGAAACAGGTCGCGCACCAGGTCGAACTGCGTCACGACTGTCCATGCGCCGGCAACCACCCCGAATACGAGCAGTGCCGGCCAATGCGCGCCGAGCCAGGTGCGCACCCATCCTCCTCCCCCTCCTTTTGCGGGAGGGGGCTGGGCGAAGGGGTCAATCCGCTCAGAACTCGGAAGCACGGCGCCTCACTCCACGCCACGCCAATGAATTACCCCCTTGTCGATAACCAGGACCAGCGAGTTCAGCAGCATGCCCAACAGGCCAAGCAGAAGCACAGCCATGATGATGATGTCATTACGCAGGAAATGGCTTGCCGAAAATACCATCCAGCCGAGCCCGTCGGTCGCGGCCATCAGCTCCGCCGCGACCACGGTAGAGAACGCCACCGCAAGCGCAATCCGCGCGCCGGTGAAGATCATCGGCAGCGCCGAGGGCAGGATGACGAAGCGAAACACCTGCCATTCATTCGCACCGAGCGAGCGCGCCACCTGCAATTTCTGGATCCGCACCGACCGCACCCCCGCCATGGCACTGCTGACGATGATGGGGAACGCGCTCAGGAACAGCAACGCGATCTTCGATGCGTTACCGGTGCCCAGCCACAGGATCAGCAGCACCAGATACGAAAGTGGCGGCAACGGTCGCATGAACTGCACGATCGGATCGAGCGCCGATCCTATCTTGGCCCGATACCCCATCAGCAGCCCAAGCGGGACGCCGGTGACGCAGGCCAACAGGAAACCGGCGCCGCAACGGTAGAGGGTGGCGAAGATGTCCTGCGACAGGGTCGTCTCGCGATACCCGTTGCGCAGAATATCGAAGAACGTAGCCGCCACGGCTCCCGGACCCGGCAGCAGGTCGGGCGGCACCAGCCGCAGCAGCGTGATCAACTCCCACCCGGCAAACCCCGCGGCCACCACGACCAGGCTCAGCCACTGTTCAGGAGCGACGCGGACCGCGAACCGTCCGCCTGCGATCCGTCCTGCGGTTGTTTCCGTGATCGAGATCCGCACGTTCCGCCCCGTTTGCCTGCGACTACGGTCGGGTGTTTTCCTGGGCGGGTCAATTGCTTGGCGCGTGTTGACACGTCACCCGTATTGTCGCTGACTTCGACGATGTCGGCGTTGCCCTGGTCAACCCTTGGCGTCGGTAGGCCCGCCTAACCGACAGCCCTCATTTAGCCGCTCATTACCTCCGCGATCTCCGCTGCATCATACCCAACCTCCCGCAGCACCTCCGCCGTGTGCTCCCCCAGCGCCGGCCATAACCGCCGCACCGACCCCGGACTGTCCGACAAGTCCGGAGCAATCTCGGTTACCGTCACCGCGCCATCGACCGGATGCATCTCCTTCCGAAAGAAACCGGTCTCCTCCAGATACGCGTTCTCCAACAACCCGGCCAGCGTCTCGGCCGGCCCGCACGGGATATCCAGCGGCCGTAGCACACTTAGCCACTCGGCCGTGGTTCGCCCCCGCATCCCTTCGGCCAGAACCCCATATAACGCGTCCACATTGTCAGACCGCGCGCGAATGCTGCCAAACCGCGCATCGCCAACCAGCTCCGGTCGTCCGATCGCATCGAGCAGCCGTGCCCATTGAGCGTCGCTCACGCAGATCACGCAGATATACCCATCCTTCGTCGCATAAGGCCGGCGATGCGGAGTCAGCATGCGCGGATAGCCCAGACCCCGCTCCGGCTCCCCAAGCACCGCCCCCCATAAATGCTCGACCAGCAGAAACGACAGCATCGTTTCCAGCATCGGCACGTGTACTTCCTGCCCCCGCCCGGTGCGTTCGCGATGAAACAGCGCCATCCCGATCATCGATGCCAGCACGTGCCCGGTCAGCTTGTCGGCCAGTACCGTCGGGAAATACCGCGGCGCCCCATCCGGACCGGCGTTCAGCGCCGCCGCCCCGCTCATGCCCTGGATCAGGTCATCGAACGCCGGAAACTCCCGCATCGAGCTGCTTTTTCGGAATCCCGTCGCGCACGCCAAGATGATGCGCGGATTGCGCGTCGCCAGTGTGGCATAGCTCAGCCCCAGTCGCGCCGCCGCTCCCAGCCGCATGTTATGGACCACCACATCCGCGCCATCGATCAGCCGGTGCAGCGCCGCCAGTGCTGCCTGCCGCTTCAGGTTCAACACCACGCTGCGCTTGTTGCGGTTCAGCATCGCGAAATAGGCGCCCATGCCCTCGGTCCGGCTGGGTCCGATCTGCCGCGTGTCGTCGCCGGCCGGGCTTTCGATCTTGATCACGTCGGCGCCCATGTCGCCCAGCACCTGGGTGGCGAACGGCCCCAGCACGACGCTGGTCAGATCGATCACGCGCACCCCGGCCAGCGGGCCGCTCGCCTCGGTTCGGTCGTTCATGTGTGCTCCGGTGCCGAAAGCCAGTCTCACAGCATGCTCCAGCGGGACGGGCAAGCTTCCGGGACGCCGCCATGCAACACCGGCGCTTGGGAATCGACCCCAATCCGGGCGATCTTCTCGCGATGACCGAGGCGACCCTGACCGGCGCCGGAGCCGCGTCACGTTCCAGCATGCGCACCACCGCCCTGATCGTCGCCAGTGCCATGTTCATGGAGCAGCTCGACGGCACCGTGCTGGCCACCGCACTGCCCACCATGGCGCAGAGCTTCGGCACTGCACCGCTGCGCATGAACGTCGCGCTGACCTCCTACCTGCTGACCCTCGCGATGTTCATCCCGGCGAGCGGCAAGCTGGCCGACCGTTACGGTTCTCGCACTGTCTTCCGCGCCGCCATCGGCCTGTTCACGACGGGCTCCATCCTGTGCGGCCTGGCCCAGAACCTTCCGTTCCTGGTGGCCGCGCGGATGCTGCAAGGCATGGGCGGGGCGCTGATGTCCCCGGTCGGGCGGCTGGTGTTGATCCGCGCCTGTTCCAAGTCGCAGCTTGTCTCCGCCATGGCCTGGCTGATGATCCCCGCTACCGTCGGCCCGATTCTTGGCCCGCCGCTCGGCGGGTTCATCGTAACCTACCTGTCCTGGCGCTGGATTTTCTTCATCAACGTGCCGATCGGCCTGCTCGGCATCGTGCTGGTGACCGCCTTCATCGACGAAATGCGCGAGCCGGTGAAAACCCCCTTCGATGCAATTGGCCTGGCGCTGTCCGGCAGTGCGCTCGCCTGTCTGATGTTCGGGATCGAAATGGGCAGCCGCGGAGCGGGCTCCAGGGCGATTGCGGGGGCCCTGATCGCAGGCGGCATCGTGACCGGTCTGCTCTACTGGTGGCACGCGCGGCGAACCACTCACCCGATCCTTGATTTCCGTCTGATGCGGATCGCGACCTTCCGGTTTTCCGTGATCTCCGGCTCGTTCTCGCGCGTCGGCGCGGGCGCCACACCGTTCCTGCTGCCGATGATGCTGCAGCTCGGTTTCGGCTACTCGGCCGCCCAGAGTGGACTGGTGACGTTTGCCGGCTCGGTGGGCTCATTGCTGATGCGGCTGGTGGCGCCCGCGCTGATCCGCCGGCTTGGTTTTCGTAACGTCATGACATGGATCGGGTTTCTCGCCACATTTCAGCTTGCTGCCTGCGCCGGATTGCGTCCCGGCTGGCCGCGGATCGCGATGTATGTGCTGCTGATCAGCTTCGGCTTCTTCCAGTCGCTGATGTTCATGGCCTACAACACCATTGCCTACGCCGACGTGCCGCGTCGCGACATGAGCGGTGCCACCAGCCTGTACAGCACGATCCAGCAGATGGCGCTGTCGCTCGGGATTGCCGTTTCGGCCTCCGTCCTGGCTGCCTCCGTCGCGATGGCCGGGCGCACGCAGGCGACCAATGCTGATTTTTCGGCCGCCTATCTGGTCGTCGCCGCCATTGCCCTGGCGGCCCCTGCGATCTCGTCACGGCTGGACCGTCAGGCCGGGGCGGAACTGAGCGGCCGGACTCGGGGATCAGT
>DATIMO010000431.1:0-1864 GCA_035475215.1 Acetobacteraceae bacterium
GAAGCTGCGCCACCGGAATCCGGGTCAATGAAATGGCGCCGGCCAGCGTAATGACGATCGCAATGACGATCGCCAGCCGCGGACGGCTGATGAAGATCGACGAAATCATTATCGTGTGGCGACGCTCTTCTGCGGGGTTGATCCTGCCTCAGCGTTCTGGCCACCCGCTGCCGTTCCGGTCGGTTTCGTCGGTGTTGCTGGCGACGGGACGACGACCTGTCCGGGATGCACCTTCTGAACCCCATCGACGATGACCATCGCGCCGGGATTGAGACCGGTCAGCACGGTGGCGGTCGCCGGTGTCGATTGGCCGAGTGTTATCCGAGTCTCCTGCACCTTGTTCTGCGCATCAACCGTGAAGACGTAGTCGCCCCGCATGTCGGACAGCACGGCGGCGCGCGGAACGGCGATCAGCTCGACCGGCTCAGCGCCTTCCAGCAGCACGGTCACGAATTCATCGCTGACCAGTTCCCGCACGGTCGCGCCGTTGACCTTCGCATCGGTCAGCAGCGGGTTGGGAATGCGGCCGCGCAACATCAGCGTGTCGGTATTCGGGGCGACGGTGTTGTCGAAGAAATCCAGCGCGCCGGTCTGGCCATAGAGCCGGCCGTCCGGCAGGCGGAGCTTGATCACCACGGCCTTCATCCCACCCTTGTCGGCGTAGCGCTGGCGCAACTCCAGTGCCGTGCGCAACGGCACCGGGAACAGCACATACATTGGGTCCTGGCTGACGATACGGGTCAGCGTGCCCGAATTCGGGGTGACCACGTTGCCGATCGTGACCGCACTGCGGCCGATCTTGCCATCGATCGGCGCGTGGATCTCGGTATAGCCAAGATTGATCTCCGACTGTTTTTCCTGCGCCTGCGCAGCAAGCACCTGCGCGGCATCCGACAGCATGGTGGCGCGCGCGGCATCAACTTGTGATTGCTGGCCGGCCGGCGTCTTTATCAGTGATTCGGCACGCTGGTAGGCGAGCGTGGCGTTGGCAAGCTGCGCCTGGGCCTGCTGCACGCCGGCTTTCTTGGCCTCCAGATCGGCCTGAAATGGCCCCTGTTCCAGCACGTACAGCAGATCGCCGGCCTTGACTTCGGAGCCCTCGACGAAATCCTGCTTGTCCAGGAACGCGGTGACGCGCGCGACCAGTTCGACCCGGTTGACCGCGGCGATGCGGCCGACGAACTCCGATGTTTCGGTGATCGGCTGCTTTTCGGCATGCACGATGCCGACCGAGGGCGGGCCGCCCTGGCCGGGGAACTGGGCCTTGGTGGCGGCACCGAAAGACACGGTGCCGAGCAAAACGGCCAGGACGAACCCGACCGCGGGACGGAACGACATCGCTCGATTTCTCCGGCCGGGCAGCAGAACGGGCCGCGGGTCACATGGGCGTGCGCGACGGGCGCGCAAGCAGTGCGAGGTAGAGGCTCGGACAGGGACAGGTCAATCGGGCGTGCTGCAAAGCTCTACCTTGCGCCGACGTCGGGGATCCGCCTTGTTCTCACAGCCGTCTCGTTGCGCGGAGGGTGAGACGGTTTGATCGGGATTGAGACGAATTCGGGAGGTACTTGTGCGATCGCAGAGTGAATCGCGGCGGAGGGCCACGGAGGTGGGTCCAGCATGTCGGCGGAATGTTTTGCGGTGCTTTGTGCGAGCGGTTGGAACCGGTGAAGTGATGGAGCACGTGCCGACCCCTCCCCCAACCCCTCGCGCAAAGGGAGGGGAGCAGGGGACACTAATTAGGCTGCGGCGGCTTGGGCGAAGCGGCGGTCCAGCGTGGCGAAAGCGGGGGTGCGGGCGGTGAGGAGCGCCTGGACCAATTCGTCGGGGGGCGGGCCGAAGGGGATATTGTCGGGCACCCGCCCGG
>DATIMO010000432.1:0-3817 GCA_035475215.1 Acetobacteraceae bacterium
AAGGACACCGCGACGGTCTGCAGGCCGGTATCGCGAATCTTCGCGATCAGTTCCGGGATTTCGTGCTCGGCCAACGGCTGCACCACCTGTCCGTCGGCGTCGATCCGCTCGGTTATCTCGAACCGATGGCGCCGCGGAATCAGTACCGCCGGCGCGTCCTGGAACAGGTCGTACAGATCGGCGCGCGACGAACGCCGCAGTTCGAGGATATCGCGGAAACCACGTGTGGTAACCATTCCGGCCCGCGCGCCGCGATTCTGCAGCAATGCATTCGTGACCACGGTCGTTGCATGTGACAGCAGCGACACTTCGGCGGCATCGATGCCATTCTCCGCCAACGCTTGACGCAGTCCGGCGATGACCGCTTCGCCGAAGTCCTGCGGCGTGCTCAGCAGCTTGGCGACCGCGATACGGCCGGTCTGCTGCTCTACAATCGCCACATCGGTAAAGGTGCCGCCGATATCGATGCCGATCCGCCAGGATGCCGTCATCGCGGCTCCAGCCGCAGCGTGGTCGGCAGCGTTTCCGCGCGTACCATCTCCTTCGCGTAGGGGCTGGATGCATATTTCGTCAGAAACGCCTGACTGACGCGCTCGATCGTCCCCGGGTCAGCCGCCGGTGTGGCACTGACCGCAACCTGTTGCCCCTCGACTTCCAGTGTCGCCAGCCCGTCAGCCGCCACAGATTGGTACCAGAGTCCTTTGGCCCCCTGAAACGACCGGATGAACACGTCATCACTCGCCACCACAACCCAGATCGTGACCACCTTGTCCGGCTGCCGCGTCGTGCGTATGCCTATTTCCTGAACGGTCCGGAGGGCGGACAGCGTCCGCTGGTCGAACTGGTTCATTGCGCAACCTCCATCCCTTGTGGTCGAATCAACCCGTCCGGTGTCGGTGAGAACCCGGACACCTTGTCGGACAGCGCCCACAGCCAGCGTCGGTGATACAGCACCAGATGCGGGCGGTCGTTCAGATAGATATCGGAAACCTTGCGATACAGTGCCTGCCGCTGCGCTACGTCATTCGTGCCGCGCGCCTTCGCCAGCAGATCGTCGAACGTCGGGTTGCAATACTTGCCCCAGTTCAGGAACCCGTCGCATGCCAGCCAGATGGCAACGTTTCCATCGGGATCGGGCCGCCCGCTCCATATCACCACCGCGGCCTGATAGTTGCCGGCCTGTGTGGCGGCGATCAAGGCGCGCGCTTCCATCGCCTGCAGCTTGACATCAAACCCCGCCTCATTGGCCATCGCCTGGATCACCTGCCCGACCTGCTGCTCCACCGGGCTGTTGCCCACCAGCAGCGTGAACGTCACCCGATCGACCCCCGCTTCTTTCAGCAGTGCCTTGGCTCGGGCGATATCGCGTGCCGGCGCCGGATGCTCCGGATTCCAGTAGCGCGTGCCTGGTGCCTCGAACTGGTTGGACGGAACGAACAGCCCATCCATCACTACCTGATTGAGCGCGGCTCGATCGATCGCCGCTTCCAGCGCGGCGCGAATACGGGGATCATGTCCCAGCGTCTGCGCCTGCGGGCCATTCGCCACATTGATCGACATCGTGTCGTACGCAAGTGCCGTGGCGGTGACCAGACGCAGCTTCGAATCCGCCTTCACCTGTGCCACATCCGCCGGTCCCAGCCGCTCCACCATGTCGAGCTGACCGGCTTTCAGATCGACCAGCCGCACGGCCGTATTGGGAATCGGCTGATAGACGATCCGATCCAGCTTGATCGCCGCGGCATTCCAGTAGCCGGGGAAGCGCTCGACCACTATCCGATCCTGCGGCACCCGCTCCTTCAGAACGAACGGGCCGGCGCAAGGCAGTTCGTCTTCCACCTTGGCGCCGAGCCGGGCCAGCGCCTTGGGCGACATCATCATCCCCGACCGATCCGCCAGCACCGCAACCAGTGGTGCATAGGGTTGCGACAAATTCAGACGCACCGTGTGCGGATCGACCACCTCGACCGCGGAAACCGGTTTCAGTTCGCTTTTGCGTACGCTTTCCGGCGCTGTGCGATAACGTTCGATGCTTGCCCGCACTGCTTCCGCGTTCATCGGTTCGCCATCGTGAAAGCGCACGCCATCACGCAGCTTCATTGTCAGTGCCCGCGCGTCCGGAGACCATTCCCAGCTTGTCGCCAATTGCGGCACGAATTCATTCTTCGCGTCGGTGTCGATCAGCTTGTCGCAAACCGCGGCGAACACGATGCGGCCTACGAAGGTCCCGCCGCGTGCCGGGTCCAGCGGGTCAGGATCCTCGTTCAGGCCAATGCGTAGCGTGGCCGCGCCCGCGGGCCAGGCCAGCGCGACAGCCAACAGGGCGAAAGCGGCAAGGCGGCGCATCGCAAGCTCCTTGGAACGAATGTCAGGAATGTTGCCGCAGGATGCTGCCCGATGCCAGGGTTGTGATCCGGCCGACGCACGCTCATATGCCGGTGATCCCCGAACCAAATCAGGAGGAGGTCAAATGGCGATCCAGCTTGGGCAGGTAGCGCCCGATTTCGAGCAAGACAGCACCGAGGGACAGATCAGCTTCCACAAATGGCTGGGCAACTCCTGGGGCGTACTGTTCAGCCACCCGAAGGACTACACCCCGGTCTGCACCACGGAGCTGGCCGAGGTGGCGCGGCTGAAACCGGAATGGGACAAGCGTCATGTCAAGGCGATCGGGCTGTCCGTCGATCCGGCCGCCAGTCATAAGGGATGGGAAAAGGACATCGAGGAAACGCAGGGCCAAGCCTTGAATTTCCCGGTGCTGGCCGATCCCGACAAGAAGGTATCGAACCTCTACGGCATGGTGCACCCCGAGGCCGATCCGACGATAACCGTGCGCTGCGTGTTCATCATCGATCCGAACAAGAAGGTGCGGCTGATCATCACCTATCCGCCGAGCACCGGACGCAATTTCAACGAGATTCTGCGGGTGATCGACAGCCTGCAACTGACCGATGCGCACAAGGTGGCCACGCCGGTGAACTGGACCGACGGTCAGCCGGTGATCATCGCTCCCAGCCTGTCGGACGACGAGGCCAAGAAGCGCTTCCCGCAAGGCTGGAAGACGCTGAAGCCGTATTTGCGCATGGTCGAGCAGCCGAAGCTGCCCCATGCATGAAGCGCAGCCGGGGCTCTGCGAAAGCAGAGCCCCGGTTCTCGTCAGGCCTTCGGCGGCGTAATCTGCCCGCGAATCTCGCCGCCCGGATGCGCCTGCGTGTGCACGTTCACGTAGGTTTCACCGGCCATCAGTTGCTGCGCCTGCTCGGGCGTTAGTGTCGCTTCGCCCTTGATCGGGCTGGTCGCCGGCTGGCCCTGCTTGCTGAGCCAGACCTCGACGCCGGCATTCTTCCCCGATGGGGCCGGGCCGTGAATATGTGCCATCGTGGCGGGCCCGGTCAGCCCGCTATAGGTGATGTTCCAGGTCAGCATCCGGTTGGCAGGATTGTAGGTAAGATCGGCGGTTCCGCTGCCGGGTGTCTGAACCGGCGGCACCTGCTGCGCGCCGGTCAGCGGCACTTTCATGGTTATCGGCGCCGCGCGGGCAACGGAGGCGACGCCGATCATCGCGAGGCCGGTGGTCGCCAGTACGCCGCGCCGTGTCATCGGGTTGGTCATTCGCAACTCTCCTGCATGTGTCCCAGCCGCGCGGCATCATAACCCGTCCGATCGGATTGCCCATAGCGGGATCCCAGGAATCCCATGCGGGCTTCCCTGCATCGTCGCAAGACCCCACAATGCCGGGATGTCGCGGCGAACCGTCGAGATCACGCCTGAACTTATGCTGCGCGCCTATCGGCACGGGCTGTTCCCGATGGCGGAG
>DATIMO010000433.1:0-2429 GCA_035475215.1 Acetobacteraceae bacterium
TATCGAGATAAGTCTCCGCCGCCACGCCCTCCGCCAGAACTGCATCGTGCGATTCCAGTTCCAGATGGCAGTAGATGATCGATTCCAGGGGCACTTGTGCAATCGTGCTGCCGTTGACGAGGTATTTGACCGGGATCAGCACGTCATCCAGTAGCAACGCATGGTCCGGCGATAACCACAAGTCACGTACGGGAATTCCAGCAGCCAGGGCACCGCAGAAGACACGCACGGGCCAGACCTTCCGTGGTTCGGAATGACGCGCGCAGTCCACCAGACATTTGCCGGTCCAGATAACCGGTTGCAGCCCTCCATCAACCACTGTCCGCACCAGATCGCCGACCCGCACGTCTTCCACCACCACGCCGCCATGCGCAGTTGTGATCAGTGTCCCTTCAGCGAAACAGGGCAGGGCCGATGGCGCAGCTTGCGCAATGAAAATATGGCCGCTCTCTGTCGGATGGATGTGATCCCAGAACAGGTACCGATCCTGCTGCGTTGAATCCGTCGTGATCAGAGTCCCGCTGTTCGGGTCGGTGTAGTTCCCGCTCCACACCGGATCGGTGACGTTCACGTAGCCGTACGCCGCCGGATCGGCGATGGCGTTATCGATTAGCGAAAACGCATCAACAATGCCGATGCTGACTGTGTCGGCCTGCGCAATCAGTTGCAACGCTCCGGTGAGCTCAGTGTTGTAGTCAGCAGACAACGACGTGCCCAGCGCGTCGAGGTTCGGATCGCCCAAATCCATTATCTCTGGCGTCTTCCCGATATCCGGCACATTGACGACCAGCAGATTTTTCGCGCCGTCGGCTATCAGGGAGTTGATCGCGCCGATCTCGTTGTTCACCGAATCGGTGACATAGCTCATGCCGAGCTCCGGAGTCAGGCCGGGCTGCTCGACAATCGACGTCAGGTCCGTGCCGCCAATCCACATCGTGTAAAGCGCATCCGGCGATGGCGACGGCACCCTCACCTCGAAATCCTGCACCTGTGCCGGCAGGTCGATCACAGCCGTTTGGGCATTCGAAGGATGGAATGGTGTTGGCCCCGTCTGCGCGCCGCCGAACGCGAAATCAGTTCCCGCAGCGAGTGACGGCGCCAGGGTGCCAAGCCCGAGGTCCCCGGACAGTACCTGCACCCAGGTCGGTCCGTTGCTGAACACCGCCGCCGGTATCAAGCCGTAACGCTCAAGGTGATAAGGCGGCGAGACCGGCTCGGGAGTGCCGCTCAGGCTTGTCAGGATGTAGTCGTTGCCGGCATCCGCAAGGCTGTCCCCGAACGCATAGATCGTGCTGAACGCGGGGGTATCGGCCATCTGCGATTCTCCCCGGCGGAGGCGTAGCGAAACTTTGGTCCACTGTCAGCATGCAGTGCTGGTGCGTTACGGTCAAATCATCATCCTGTGCATGGCCGATGGGGCATCAGTCTTGCCGGTTTCGCACGATCGGTGGGGAATGCTGCGGCTGTTTCACCGATATCGGCAAGGAGCCTGCAAGCACCATGATGATGCCCCTTCATCCCACGTGGCAGGACGTTGCGATCCGACTGGCGCTGACTGTGGTTGCCGGGGCGATCATCGGCTTCAACCGCAGCGTGCGCGGCCACGCCGCCGGACTCCGGACGACCATCCTGGTCGGTCTGGCTGCCGCGGTGGCGATGATCCAGGCCAATATCCTCCTGTCTGTGGGCGGCAAGACCTCCGACTCGTTCGGCGTGATGGACCTGATGCGCCTGCCGCTCGGCATTCTGACCGGCGTGGGTTTCATCGGTGGCGGCGCCATTCTGCGGCGCGGCGATCTGGTCACCGGAGTGACGACGGCGGCAACGCTGTGGGTGATGACGGTGATCGGACTTTGTTTCGGCGGTGGTCAACTCGGGCTGGGCGCCGCCGCGACGCTGCTTGCCGTAGTCACCATCTGGGCGCTGTGGTGGGTCGATATCCGCATTCCGCGCGAGCGTCGGGCGATGCTGGCGATCATGTCCGAGTCGGCCACTGTGGCGGCGCCGGAGATTAATGGGCTGATCGCGCCGCTGGGATACGCCGCCCGGTTCCGCCGCGAGAGCCGGGGTAGCGACCAGCGGCGGACGGTGTGGTTCGAGATAAGCTGGACGCGGCCCGAACGCACTGGGCCGCCACTGGAACTGCTGGCACTCCTCGACCAGCACTTTGCAGTCGCATCGTTCGAACTGACGCCTGAAGCCAGACACTGAAGCGGGTCAGCCGGTTTGATGGCCCAGCATTGGTCCCGCGACGTCCTGCACGCCGGATATCAGGATCTGCGCGCCGATGCACAGCAGCAGGAAGGCGAACAGCCGTGTGACTGTGCGGGTGCCGGTGGGGCCGAGTTGCCGGGCGACTCGGTCGCCGAGCGAGTAGGCGATCCAGATCACGGCGGCATTCGCCGCAGCCGCAGCGCTCATGCCGAGAA
>DATIMO010000434.1:0-2662 GCA_035475215.1 Acetobacteraceae bacterium
CAGTGCAGTGAAACGATCCGCACCGCGTTGGCGATGGGTGCGGATCGCGGCATCCTGGTTGAGACGGATGTGGAGTTGCAACCGCTGGCAGTAGCAAAACTGCTGAGAGCAATCGCCGAGAAGGAGCAGCCGCGGCTGATCATTCTGGGCAAGCAGGCGATCGATGATGACATGAACGCGACCGGCCAGATGCTGGCAGCGCTACTTGGGTGGCCGCAAGGGACCTTTGCCAGCAAGATCACGATCGAGGGCGACGGGATCACGGTGACCCGGGAAGTGGATGGCGGCCTGGAGACGGTGGCGCTGCATCTGCCGGCGGTGGTGACCACTGATCTGCGGCTGAACGAACCGCGCTATGCCTCGCTGCCGAACATCATGAAGGCGCGCAAGAAGCCGATCGAGACGGTGAAGCCGGCCGATCTGGGCGTTGATCCGGCACCTCGGCTGAAGGTTGTCAGCGTGGCCGAGCCGCCGAAGCGCAAGGCGGGGCAGAAGGTCGGCTCGGTTGCGGAGCTGGTGCAGAAGCTGCGGACCGAAGCGAAGATCATCTGACGCGGCATCGAACCCAGACCTTCGAGGACAGCAGACATGACGGCTCTCGTTTTGCTTGAACACGATCCGGGCGGAATCAAGCAGCCGTCACGCAGTGCGGTGGCGGCGGCGACGCAGCTTGGCGACGTGCACGGGCTGGTGGTGGGCAGCGGCATCGAGGCTGGGGCGGCAGCGGCGGCAAAGCTGCCGGGGTTGAGCAAGGTGCTGACGGCGGACGTGCTGGGGTTGGCGCATCTGCTGGCCGAGCCTGTGGCGGCGCTGCTGGTGGGGCTGGCGCCGGGGTATTCGCACCTTCTGGCGGCGGCGACCGCGGTGGGCAAGAACATCATGCCGCGCGTCGCGGCGCTGCTGGACGTGCAGCCGGTCAGCGACATTGCCGGGATTGTCGATGCGGACACGTTCATCCGGCCGATCTACGCCGGCAATGCGCTGGCGACGGTGAAATCGTCCGATACGAAGAAGGTGATCACGGTGCGCGCGGCGAGCTTCGATCCGGTGCCGCCCGAGGGCGGAACCGCGACGGTTGAGCCGGCGCCGACGGTGGAATCGCCGGAGGTTTCGCGGTTCGTTTCGGCGGAACTGTCAAAAAGCGAGCGGCCGGAGCTGACTGCAGCCCGCGTGGTGATCTCCGGCGGGCGCGGCATGCAGAGCGGGGACAATTTCAAGCTTATCGAGCCGATTGCCGACAAGCTGGGCGCCGCGATCGGTGCCTCGCGTGCGGCGGTGGATGCCGGTTTCGTGCCCAACGACTATCAGGTCGGTCAGACCGGAAAGGTCGTCGCGCCTGATCTTTACATTGCGGTAGGCATCTCCGGTGCAATCCAGCACCTTGCGGGAATGAAGGACAGCAAGGTGATCGTGGCAATCAACAAGGACGAGGAAGCGCCCATATTCCAGGTCGCGGATTACGGACTGGTGGCTGATCTGTTCAACGCGCTGCCGGAGCTGGCGGCGGAACTGGAGCGCTCCTGAATGAATGTTGAAGTCTCTCCGGCATCCGTTGCCGGTACCTTGCAAGACGGCAGCAGCGAGATTGCCCGGGTGGGCGTGATCGGCGCGGGGCAGATGGGCAACGGGATCGCCCATGTCTGCGCGCTGGCCGGGCTGCCGGTGACGATGCTGGATGTCAAGGCGGAGCAGCTCGACAAGGCGCGAGCGACGATGGCGCACAACATGGACCGGCAGGTCAACCGGAACCTGATCACGGTCGAGGAAAGAGACGCGGCCCTGGCCCGGGTGACCTGTTCGACAGATTACGCGGCATTCGGCGACGCCGATCTGGTGATCGAGGCGGCGACCGAGAAAGAGGCCCTCAAGCACGCGGTGTTCAAGGCGCTGACGCCGCATCTGAAACCGGAATGCATGCTGGCTTCGAACACGTCGTCGATTTCGATCACGCGACTTGCGGCGGCCACCGACCGGCCGGGAAAATTCATCGGCATGCATTTCATGAATCCGGTGCCGGTGATGAAGCTGGTGGAGATCATCCGCGGGATTGCGACCGACGAGCCGACATTCCAGGCGGTGCAAGGGCTGGCGGCGAAGCTGGGCAAGACCAGTGCGGTGGCCGAGGACTTCCCGGCTTTCATCGTCAACCGCATACTGGTGCCGATGATCAACGAGGCGGTGTATGCGCTGTATGAAGGCGTGGGGTCGGTCAGCGGTATAGACACTTCGATGCGGCTGGGCGCGAACCATCCGATGGGACCGCTGGAGCTGGCCGATTTCATTGGGTTGGATACGTGTCTGTCGATCATGCAGGTGTTGTATGAAGGGTTGTCGGACAGCAAGTATCGGCCGTGCCCGTTGCTGGTGAAGTACGTGGAAGCGGGCTGGCTCGGGCGGAAGACGGGCCGCGGGTTCTACGATTATTCCCAGACACCGCCCCGGCCGACCCGGTGAACACCTCTCCCGCTTGCGGGAGAAGCCGGATCGCGCAGCCCTCCGGGTGAGGGCCTGTTAACTCGCCCCCGATCTGCTC
The DNA here is from genome assembly GCA_035475215.1 of Acetobacteraceae bacterium. Taxonomy (GTDB): domain Bacteria; phylum Pseudomonadota; class Alphaproteobacteria; order Acetobacterales; family Acetobacteraceae; genus DATDIC01. The sequence goes on from DATIMO010000434.1 coordinate 2,534, forward strand.
CATCGACTTGACCACAACCGGCCCGCCCCGTTCACTCGCGCCGACAACAAGCCTCGAGGGGGATGTCCACATGCTCCAGTGGTTCTCCGAGCTGAACGCCAAGGAAAAGCGTACCATGGGCGCCTGCTT
>DATIMO010000435.1:0-2674 GCA_035475215.1 Acetobacteraceae bacterium
GATTTTGCCGGCTGGGGTGCCGTGGTCGGCGGAATGCGATTGCCGAGCCGCGCCTTCAGCTTATCCAGCGCCTCCTGCACCGACGAATCAGCCTCCATCTGCGCGAACTCCTCATGCAAACCAGGCTGACGCCCTATGTCGAACGCCTCCACCTTGCCTTCCGCTTCATCCAGCGCGCGCTCCACCTGCTCGAACCGCGCGAACGCATCGGTGATCCGCTCGTCATACAGCTTTGTTTTCAGCTTCAGCCGGTTCGCTGCCGTCTTGTGCCGCGCCACCAGCGAACGCTGACGCGCCTTAGCATCGTTCAGCTTGTGTTGCAGCTTGGTGATGTCCTCGTTCTGCCGGTTCAGCGCCTCCACAAGCTGGGTCAGTTGCAGCTCCAGATCGTGCAGCGTCTGGGTAACCCGGGATTTGGCGTGCAGCGCGCCTTTCGCCAGATCATCCCGTCCGCGGGTGACCGCAAGCTCCGCCTTGCGTTCCCACTCCTCCTCCTCACGCTTCAGCGCGGCAACGCGGCGTTCCAATTCCTTGCGCTCGGCGATGCTGCGCACCGTGCTGGACCGTACTTCGACCAGCGTGTCTTCCATCTCCTGGATGATCAGCCGGATGATCTTTTCCGGATCCTCGGCGCGGGCAAGGATCGAGTTGATGTTCGAGTTCACGATATCGGAAAGGCGCGAGAAGATGCCCATGGCGTCGGTTCCTGTGCGGTGCGTCTGCGCCAGGACGTTGCAGGCCGCGTGCCACATCATAAGGCATTGATTTTCCTGCCGGCAGGAATTCACCTCTAGTGCAGATGCCGAGGTTGTGGTATTTTTTACCACAGGATATGGCAATTCTTACCACGCCGCCGACCCCCATCGGCCAGAGCCGTGCTTTCCTGGAAATGCTCGCCCATGTCTCGCGGCTCGCCCCGATCGACCGGCCGGTCCTGATCGTCGGTGAACGCGGCACCGGCAAGGAGCTGATCGCCAGCCGTCTGAACTATCTGTCGTCCCGTTGGGATCGTTCCTTCGTCAAACTGAACTGCGCGGCGCTGCCTGAAGCGCTGCTGGATTCCGAATTGTTCGGCCACGAGGCGGGGGCGTTCACCGGAGCGGTGCGCCGCCGTGCCGGGCGCTTCGAGTTGGCCGACGGTGGCACGCTCCTGCTCGACGAGATCGCCACCGCATCTCTGGCCGTGCAGGAAAAGATCCTGCGCGTCATTGAGTATGGCACGTTCGAACGTGTCGGCGGTAACGATACGCTGGCGGTGGATGTTCGGGTCATAGCGGCCACCAACGCCGATCTGCCAGGGCTTGCCGCGGCGGGTAAATTCCGCGCCGACCTGCTGGATCGGCTGGCGTTCGACGTGGTGCTGCTGCCTGCACTGCGAAGCCGGTCCGACGACATTCCGCTGCTGGCCGAGCATTTTGCCACGCGTATGACGGCCGAGTTGAAACGTCCCTATTTCGCCGGGTTTGCGCCGACGGCAATGGCCGGGCTGCTGGCGCACGACTGGCCCGGCAACGTGCGCGAACTGCGCAACGCGGTAGAACGCAGCGTGTGCCGCATGCAGCAGACCGATCAGCCAATGGATGATCTGGTGATCGATCCGTTCGGGTCGGTGCAGACTGGCGTGTCTGCTGAGCCGTTGCGTGCAGGGGTCCTGCCTGAATGCCCTCTCCCCTTGCGGGAGGGGGCAGGGAGAGCGGTTCCACCCAACTTTCACGCCGCCGTCCGCGCCCATGAAGCCGATCTGCTGCGGACCGCAATGGCCAACGCCCAATTCAACCGTAAGCAAGCTGCCCGCGCGCTCGGCCTGACATACGACCAACTGCGACACCTGCTGAAGACCCACGGGATCCGCCGAAATCCTACCCCATGAACGCCTCCGCCCAGCGCAGCCCGAACGTTCCGGGCGCAAGCATCGCGGCAGACCACACCAGCGCCGAAGCGAAATTCGCCACCTGGAACCGGAGCCGCGGCATCCCGCACACGCCGGCTATCAGCGGGACCGTCGCCCGCAGCGGTCCGAAGAACCGGCCGAGAAATACCCCGGCCACGCCCCAGCGGGTGAAGAACGCGCGGGCACGCGGCAGCAGGTTCGGTGACCGCGACAACGGCCAGACCTGCCCGATCTCCACATCGAACCGGCGCCCGATCCAATACGCCAGCCAGTCGCCAAGACCCGCCCCCAGCGCCGCCGCCAACCAGATCGGCCAGAAGCTGATGCCGGTGGCTCCGATCAGGGTGCCGATCGCCAGCAGCAGCACCGTTGCCGGCAGCAGCAGCGACAGGAACGCCATCGACTCGATAAATGCCAGCACGAAGCACATCGGCGCCGCCCAGAGTTCATATTCGCGCACGAACCATGTCAGACCCGAAACCATATGCTCGAATAGCATCGACGACCTCGCTGTTCATGCCAGCAAATGGGCCGCCACCGCCACGTGTAACCGGTGCTGACACAGTTTGTCGTACCGGCGACATGCGACCGAATGGTTGCCACCCGATGTTGCCGTCCGTCAGATCCACACCGCCCTGGCGCCCACAATGTCCGAGGTCCCTGCCATGCAGATCGAACCGCACCGTCGAAACCCCGCATCGCGCAGCTTCGTCGCAGCCACTCTCGCCATGGCATTCATGGCCGGCACCGCGCTCGCCAACGTCGCGCCAACCGATGCGGCGG
>DATIMO010000436.1:0-4834 GCA_035475215.1 Acetobacteraceae bacterium
CGCCCGCGGATCGGGCACACTGGCGAAAAACAGGCCGAACGAACGCATCACAGACTCCAAGCCAATGACCGGAGTCCGCTACAGAATCCATTTCAAACCGCTTCGCCAGAGTCACAAACCGCCATATGCGAATCCCCTGCCTTGGGGGAGGGGGGTCACTAACCCCTGATCCGTTCGACAGTAGCGGTGGTGGAATGGCCGGGCATCAGTTTCGCCAGCATGACCCGCCCACCCCAGCCGCGCACCAGGTCAGCGCCGACCACTTCCGCCAGGGTGTAGTCATCACCCTTGACCAGCACGTCGGGCCTGAGTTCGCGTAACAGCGCCTCGGGCGTGTCCTCACCGAAGACGCAGACCAGATCGACGCAGCCCAGGCTGGCCAGAACGGCGGCGCGTGCGGCCTCCTGCTGGACCGGCCGGCCATCGCCCTTCAGGCGGCGCACGCTGGCATCGCTGTTCAGCGCCACCACAAGCCGGTCGCAGGCGCCACGGGCCTGTTCCAGCAGATGCACGTGGCCGGGATGCAGCAGGTCGAAGCAGCCGTTGGTGAAACCGGTGCGCCAGCCGCGATGGCGCCAACGTTCAATCTGCTCGGCGGCTTCCTCGCGGCTGACCACCTTGCGCAATGCGCCACCCCGCGGCGAGGTGGCAGACAGCAGATCGGCTTCGCGTGCCACCGCCGTGCCCACCTTGCCGACGACAATCCCGGCCGCGATGTTGGCCAGACGGACGGCGATCGGCAGTGGCAGTCGTGCCGCGAGACCGGCGGCGAGCGCTGCCACCACGGTATCGCCCGCACCCGAGACATCATGTACTTCGGCGGCCTCGGCCGGAAAATGCTGCACGCCTGCAGCATCGACCAGCGTCATGCCGTCTTCCGCCCGGGTCACCAGCACTGCGCCGAAGCCGTGCCGCTCGCGCAGTGCGGTCGCGGCGGCGACGATTTCGGCTTCGGTCTCGGCCGTCATGCCCATCGCCTCGGCCAGCTCTCGCCGGTTGGGCGTGAGGATGTCGGCGCCGGCATAGATCGAGAAATCATGGCCCTTGGGATCGACGATGATCCGGCGACCGGCCTGGCGGGCGGCTTCGATCAGGCGCGCCGGCAGATCCCCCGCCAGCACGCCCTTGCGGTAGTCGGACAGCACGGTGATGCTGGTCGCCACCATGGCGTCGCGGGCGATCCGCAGCATCCGGTCCGCCAGTTTGTCGCTGATCGGCCGAACCTGCTCGCGATCGGCGCGCAGCAATTGCTGGCCGGCTGCGATGTAGCGGGTCTTCACCGTGGTAGTCCGCCCACCTTCCACCAGCAACCACGGTTCGACATTCGGCTGCCCGCCTACTAGTCCGGTCAGGTCGGAGCCGGCCTGATCGTCCCCGACCACTGAGATGAATGCCGCGGCGGCGCCGAGCGCGGTCAGATTGCGCACCACATTGCCGGCACCCCCGGGCATTTGCAGATCACGCTCCTCGGACAGAATCGGCACCGGCGCCTCGGGGCTGACACGGGTGACCTGGCCATAGACGTAACGGTCCAGCATGGCGTCGCCGATCACCAGCACGCTCGTGCGGGCCAGTTTGCGTATCGCTTCGGACAGATCGGCGGGTACGGACGGCACCGGCGGCGGGGTGGATGGCATCTGATTCATGCGGCCTGCCGTAACAAGCACGCGATCCGGTTGCAAGCAGACGTTGCAGGTGGCTCAGCGACTCAGGAACGCCACCCGATCGGCTTCCAGCACGGCGCAGGTCAATGCGCCGCCCATCACGGCACCGGTGTCGATGCCGATGCGGTTGCGCCGCAGCTCGGGCCGCAGCCGAGGCGTATGGCCATGCACGATCACCGCTCCGAAATCCGTCGCGCTGGACAGGAATGGTTCGCGGATCCACAGCAGGTCGTGGCGCGACTGCTGCCCAAGCGGCGACCCCGGCCGCACCCCGGCATGCACGAAGACATAGCCGCCCGCCGCGTGACTGAGCGCAAGACCGCGGACGAACGACAGATGCTCCGGCGGCACCCGGTCCGCCCATTCGGCCGGCGGGGTGGTGCGCGGTATGCCCCAACTGTGCAGCGAGTTGGCCCCGCCGTTGATCAACCAGAGCTGGGCCGATTCCGCCGAGTGCCGTTCCACGGCGGACAGCAGCAGGTCCTCGTGGTTGCCCATCAGGTTGACCACCCTGCCACTCAGCGGATGGTCGGCGCCGGCCAGCAGGGCGACCACTCCGGCGCTGTCGGTGCCACGGTCAACATAGTCGCCCATATGGATCAGCAGCGGCTCGGCGACCGGACGCTCGGCAAGATCGGCGGCGATATCCGAATGGATTGCGATGAGCCGGTCGAGGCAGCCATGCACATCGCCGACCGCATAAACCCGCATGTTGGACGGCAGTCTGGCGGGCGCCGGGACGAAATCGAGCATGCGTGCAGCCTATCGTGCGACGTCACCGATTGCGAGTTACGGGATCGCAATGGTTCGCTTGGACTGCGCCGAGCGGTGCCGTTGACAGCCACGGAGGACGCTGTTTTCGTCCTGATCCCGCGGGAGCCCTGCGAACGGCTTTGGCCGGGTCGGTTGTCGCCCGACGGGCCGCATGCTATCTGACGATCGCCCGCTGGGGGATAGTTTAGCGGTAGAACTCCCGGCTCTGGACCGGGCAGCCTTGGTTCGAATCCAGGTCCCCCAGCCATGTAACCTACTGATTTTGCTGGATTTTCTGTCTCCCACGAGGTGGCGGAAAGTGCCGCTGAACTGCCGGCTTTTCGGACTGGGGCCGCCGATACGCCGGCGGAGACGGTTCCGCCGCCGAAAATGCGTTAGGTTCCCCCAGTTATCTCTCTTTGGCTTTGTTGCGCTTTCTTTTGCGCGGCTGATGCACGGTAGAGTCTGAAACAAGAAGGCCCGCCCGTGGCGGCGGGCCCACAGTGATCCTCAGGGCGTTCAGTTCAGTGGAAGCCGAGCGCTGCTCTTTGGGTCGGCCAGTCAAGCGGAATCCGAGTGGCGCGACTGAGCTTGTCTGCGGTCAGGGTCGGGGGCTGGTGCCCTTGCAGGATGGCCTGGATGATATCAGGGGCGAGCCAGGACAGGCGCAGCAGCTGCGCCGTATAGGTCCGGTTGGGATCGGCCTGCTGCGCCAACTCCTGCGCGTCACGCTTGCGCTTGTGCAGGAGCTGTTGCTGCAACTGATGGGCACGCGCCAGCAGTCGGATCAGCGAGGCATTCGGACTGGCGGTGCCACGTGTGCCCGCACCGACGATCAGCCGACTGCCTTTCCCGACGCGTTGCAGCTGAGCGGCGACGGAGAGGATCAGGATTTCTGCGCCGCGTCCGCCATCGCGGTCGAAATGACGATCGCCCACATCGTCCCCCTGGAGGATCGTGCCGAGCTTCGCCGGCGCGACATGCAGGGCGACACTGTCGTCCCCCACTTCGATGCGAGCGATCAGGGTGCTGAGGATGCGCCGCTGTTCGTGTAACGGCAGCGTCGGCCACGATTGCGCCAGGGCTGCCGCTTGCGCAACCAACTCACCGCATTGCTCGGTCGTGGCGGTTGTGGAACTGACGGCATCGAACACCGCCGTGCCGTCGGCGAGCAGGGTGCGCACCCGGTCAGTGACGACCTGCTCCACCTCTGGCGCTGGGATCCGATACGCACCAGGAGCCTTGGCCCGTGCTCCCGTTACCAACGGCCGCGAGATATAGTAGCGGTAACGCTTGCCGGCCTTCACCGCATGCGTTGGGCTCATGCGCTGGCCAAGACTGTCGAAGATCAGCCCCGCCAGCAGACTCGGCTGCTTTGCCGCACGTCCTGCTCGTCGGTCACCAGCGTTGGCGGCAAAGTATTCCTGAACCTGGTCCCACAATGTTCGATCAACGATGGGTGCGTGTTGGCCTGGATAGTGCCGGTCCTTGTGGACGATCTCGCCCAGGTAGATGCGGTTCTGCAGCATCAGGTAGAGCGCACCGCGGGCCAACCGCTTGCCACCCCATTGCTGACCCGTCGTGCTCAGCCATTGCTTGCTGGTGATCCCCGCATCGACCAAGTCTTCCGCCAACAGCCGAACCGAACGCAGCGCCGCGTATCGGCGGAAGATGTGTCGAACCGCTTCCGCTTCGGCTTCATTCACCACCAGCTTACGATCGCGGACGTCGTAGCCGAGCGGTAGGTTGCCACCCATCCACATGCCCCTCTGCTTCGACGCCGCGATCTTGTCGCGGATCCGCTCCCCGGCGACTTCGCGCTCGAACTGGGCAAACGACGACAGCACATTCAATGTCAGCCGGCCCATCGACGTCGTGGTGTTGAAGTGTTGCGTCACCGAGACGAATGCGACGTCGTGGGCATCGAAGATCTCGACGATCTTGGCGAAGTCGGCGAGCGAGCGGGTAAGCCGGTCGACCTTGTAGACCACCACGGTATCGACCTTACGGGTTCGGATGTCAGCCAGCAGTTGCTGCAACGCTGGCCGCTCCATGGTGGCGCCGGAGATGCCGCCATCGTCGTACTGGCCTGGCAGCACCACCCAACCTTCGTGCTTCTGGCTTTTGACGTACGCTTCGCACGCCTCGCGCTGGGCGTGCAATGAGTTGAAATCCTGCTCCAGCCCTTCCTCGGAGGACTTGCGGGTGTAGACCGCACAGCGGACGATTGCGCCGCCACGTCGGCTGACGATTGGCTCAGACTTGGCCACGTGTAGCCGCCTCCGCCACAGGACCACGGACTGGTCGAGCCGATGCCGCCGGGGCCTTCGTGCGAACCAACGCAATGCCGAAGAAGCGTGGTCCCGACCAGTGGGCTCGGGTGATCTGACGGGCGATTTCGGTCAGCGAGCGATAGC
>DATIMO010000437.1:0-3115 GCA_035475215.1 Acetobacteraceae bacterium
GCGCCGGTGATGTGATGGCACTCAAGCACGTCAGGCGAAGCCTTTGCGCGTTGCAGGAATGCTGCCTCAACTTTCGGGTTGGTCCAGCTCACCAGGATGAAAGCGAGCAGGTTTAGCCCCACCGCCTCCGGCGCGACCCGGGCGTGAAAGCCCACAATCAATCCGGATCGCACCAGCCGCTTGATACGATCGTTGATGGTGGAAACGGCAACGCCGGTCCGCTCGCTGAGCGCCGCCAGCGGCTGGCGGTCGTCTTCCTGCAGCAGCATCAGCAGTTGCCGGTCGGTATCGTCGAGTTTTGCCATCAGGCCTCACCGGGTAAATCGTAAGACTTCCGAAATTCGGCGAATACGAAAGCGGCTGCAAGCCCTATAGCCAAGTTCAGAACGTCAAATCCAAATAATTTACGACATGTGCTTTGAAAGCCACAATTATCACGGAAAATGCGCACGAATCCGTAAAAATAACAGCATGGAACCGAAAGTGCGGCTAGTGTGACCTCACCCCTTGGTTGAGCGGGGTTGCTTTTAAACTGAGGGCCATACCCGTGCTGCGCAAATTTGTTCTCGGGACTTCGTCGTGGATGTTGCTTGCCGCCGCTGCGTCGGCGGCGGACCTGCCGGTGGCGGCCAGCGCCCCTGCCGTCGCCGCGTCATCCTGGGCCGGTTTCTATCTCGGTGTCCACGGCGGCTATGGCTGGGGCAAGAATGACTTTTTGCAGACCATCGATCCGACGACCTTCGCCGGCCTTGGCAATATCAAGTCCCGCGGCGGGGTGTACGGCGCGCATGCCGGTTACAACTGGCAATATGGCCGCGCAGTCACCGGCCTCGAAATCGATTTCAGCGCGACCGACCTCAATGGCAGCACGGGGCTGGTCGGGGTTATTCCGCAGCAGGGCGTCCTCACATACGATCGCACCGACCGGCTGAAATATCTCGGAACGGCGCGCGCACGACTGGGCTGGCTGCCGGCCGACAATGTGCTGCTCTACGGCACCGCCGGTGCGGCATGGGAACGCTTCGACGAATTGGCCAATATCGTCGTCGGGCCGCCAACGAATTTCCGGCAGAGCGCGACGCAACCATTCAATCAATTCGGCTGGGTCGCCGGCGTTGGCGCCGAGGCGATCCTGCCCGGCTCCAACTGGGTCGGCCGTGTCGAGTATTTGCATTACGATTTCGGTTCGGTGAACCCGTTCCGAAGCTCGACCTCAACCGTTGGCAACGCCTCGTTCTCCGACCGGTCGGGCAGCCAGACCTACGATATCCTGCGTGCGGGCCTGTCCTACAAATTCGGTTCGCCGATCGCTGCGAACCAGCCGGCCTACGCCAAGGCAGCGGTGCTGGCGGCGGCGTCCTCGTGGGCCGGCTTCTATCTTGGCGTCCATGGCGGCTATGGCTGGGGTGACAACAAGTACAGTGCGCCGCTCAGTCTGACGCCGCCGCTCAGTATCTGGGGGCCCCGCAGCGCGGGCGGTGTTGTCGGCGGACATGCCGGCTACAATTGGCAGTACGATCGCGCCGTGGCCGGTTTCGAATTCGACTTAAGCGGCACCGATATCCGCGGCACGTCACAGTCCGCGTTTGCGACCGCGGCTGCGGGGGGCGTGCCCGCGTCGAACACCACCTTCTCGCTGACCGACAAGACCACTTACCTTGGCTCGGTCCGTGCCCGGCTCGGATGGCTGCCGACGGATTCGGTGCTGCTTTACGGGACTGCGGGCCTGGGCTGGAAACGGCTCGATCGCAACACAGTCAACACCGATACGAACGCGCTGGGCACGGTCACCCGTAACAACGTGACGTCGATGGATGTGCTCGGCTGGGTTGCCGGTGTTGGAGCCGAGACCAGGATCAGCGGCAGCAATTGGCTCGCAAGGCTCGAATATCTGCACTATGATTTTGGCACCTCGGAAACATCCGGCACGGTCGTTGCGCCGAACGGAAGCTTCACCCAGACGGCCGGTCACCACGGTGTCGACATTGTGCGTGCCGGCGTGTCCTACAAATTCGGCGAGTCACAGGCGATGGTGCCGGTGCGCTACGCCAAGGTGCCGGCGATCGCGCCTGCCGCGGTCAACTGGGCCGGCTTCTATCTGGGCGGCCATGGCGGCTACGCCTGGAAAGACGACGATTTCACGCAATCCGTCCTCCCTCCGGTCATCACCGGCGGTATCAAGGCGAGCGGCTGGGTTGCGGGCTGGCACGCCGGTCACAACTGGCAATACGGCCGCATCGTCGCGGGCCTGGAGACGGACTTCAGCTTCGGCGATCTGCGTGGCAACGCGGCGCCGGGGACGCGCGTGGTGGGCGCCACCAGCACCACCAACGTGCTGGGTGATCGCGTGAAAAATCTCGCCACCGCACGCGCGCGTCTGGGCTGGCTGCCGAGCGATGCTTTGCTGCTCTATGCGACGGGAGGTCTTGCCTGGGAGCGATTGGAGAGTTCCAGCACGGATACACAGGTTGCCGCGAACTTCACCCAGACCGACGTGTTCAGGACGACCACCGATCGCTTTGGCGGTGTCATCGGCGCCGGCGCGGAATGGATGCCATGGGGTCCGAACTGGATCGGCCGGCTGGAATATCTGCACTACGACTTCGGCCAGTTCCGCGATGCGACCGTCTTCACATCCAATCGGGCCGGCGACGTTCCGTACGCGGAGCGCCGCGGCCGCCAGACCATCGAGGCGGTGCGCGCCGGCATTTCCTACAAGTTTGGAGCCGACCAGCCGATCGTCGCCCGCTATTGAAGCTGAAAGCGCGCCGCCTGCGTCACGGTCGCACGTTCAGTGTGCGCACCACGCGAAAACCGTTGCCGGCGAGCACACTCATTTCGCCGCGATAACCCGAGCGTAGGGTCAGGGCGACACCGTTCCAGCCCCCACCTCGCGTCATGCGCCTGGTGCAATCACCCTCGAGCCACGGCGAGCCGTCGGTCGGCGTATCCTCGGTGTATCGCTTGTTATAGCAATCCTCGGTCCATTCCTCGGCGTTGCCATTGACCTGATAGAGGCCGAACGGGTTGGGCGGGAAGGAGTCGACCGGCATCGGAGCCTTGCTGGCGACGCCGGCGGGACCACCCGGATAATCGTTCGAGGCGTCGTAGTTCG
>DATIMO010000438.1:0-1745 GCA_035475215.1 Acetobacteraceae bacterium
GAATCGGCGGAGCAGCAGCGCACGCAAAAACTGCTGGAGCTTTCGTCGAAGAGCGTCGCGACGTTGATCAGGCTGTCGGGATTGCCGCTGATGCGGCCCGTTCGCAAGGCGGCTATCGAACTGATCGAAGTCGTAGCGGGAGGCAAGTCATGACACTGACCGCGCGGAGACTGGTGCCGGGGGCGATTCTGCTGGCCGCGCTGCTTACCGGGTCGGTCGCACTGATGCGCACGGGTACGTACGGGTTGACGCTGTTCCTGATCGCGCCGTTTGCGATGGGCGCACTGGCCTCCATGATCCTGCGACCGCCGACCGCCAGAAGGGCGATCGCAATCGGCGTGTACGCCGCGCTGGCGGGCTGCAGTTTTCTGCTGCTGCTCGGCATGGAAGGAATCATTTGTATCGTAATGGCACTGCCGCTGGCCATCCCGCTTGCCGCGCTGGGCGCATGGCTGGTGCACAAGACCACGAGGTCCGCCGGGCTTTTGCTGCTGATCCCGCCATCGCTGCTCTTCGACGCCACTGCCGCGCCACCGCTTTACCAGGTCCACACGACCATCGAGATCGCCGCCTCGCCGGAACAGGTCTGGAAGCATGTAGTCACATTTTCCGAACTGCCCGAGCCGCACGAGTGGTATTTTCGCGGCGGATTGGCGTACCCGAAACGCGCACGGATCGAGGGCGCCGGACCGGGCGCCGTGCGGCGTTGCGAGTTCTCGACCGGCCCATTCGTGGAGCCCATCGAGATCTGGAACGAGCCCCGGCAACTCAGCTTCCGCGTGACCGAAAACCCGGCGCCGATGCACGAATGGAGCCCGTATGCGCACGTGCTGCCGAAGCATCTGCACGGGTACCTGGTTTCCGAGCATGGCCAGTTTTTGCTCACGCCGCTTCCGGGAAATCGCACGCTGCTGGAAGGCACGACCTGGTATCGCCACGGCCTCTGGCCCGCGCCTTACTGGCGGCTATGGTCGGACGCCATTATCCACCGCATTCACCTGCGCGTTCTGCGTCACATCAAGACGCTATCGGAGGGGTGATGGTGACGCTGGAGGAAGTCATGCTTATCCACGCGTCGCGGGAACGCTGCTTCGATTTGGCCCGCAGCGTGGAAGTACATCTGGCCGGCAATGTTCATTGGGGGGAGGCGGCGATTGCCGCCGGGGGAGTCACCAGCGGTCTTCTGGGACCCGGCGATCGCGTGACGTGGCGGGCAAGGCACTTCGCCGTTTGGCACAACCTGACCAGTGAAATCACCGCCATGGAATGGCCTGGATATTTTCAGGACACCATGGTCGCCGGCCCGTTCCGCAGCATGAAGCACGACCACTTCTTTCGCACGCTGTCGGGTGGCGAGACCGAAATGCGCGACATTCTTCGCTTCGCCGCGCCGGTGCCCGTGCTGGGGCGGCTGGCCGAAATCCTGGTACTGCGGCGGTACATGCGGCGACTGCTGCACAAGCGCAATGAAGTAATCCGGCAAATCGCGGAATCGTCCGAGTGGAAGAGGTATCTGCCGTGCGCATCGTGATCCCAGGCGGCAGCGGACAGGTCGGGACAGTGTTGGCCCGCTACTTCCACGGCAACGGCCACACCGTCACCGTCCTCAGCCGTGACCCCCAGTCGGCGCCCTGGCGGACCGCACCGTGGGAAGCCGCTGAACTGGAGCAGAACGACGTCTGTATCAATCTCGCCGGACGCAGCGTCAACTGCCGCTACCATCCCGCCAACCGTCGCGCCATCCT
>DATIMO010000439.1:0-15268 GCA_035475215.1 Acetobacteraceae bacterium
TGAGCGGAATTGGCTCGTGCAGCAGCACCAACGACAGCGGCACCACGAAGATTGTGGCGGCGTTCGCGAGCACCGTGGTGCGCCCGGCCGGCACCCACGCCACGGCCAGATGGGCGAAGGCGAAAAACGCGGCGAGTTGAAACAACCCGACCATGAGCACCGCCGGCCAGTCGCCGCGACGCGGCAACCGCAACCGGCGCTGGACCAACAGCAGTACCGCTGCAATCAATCCCGAGAGCACCGCCCGGCCCTCGGCAAACCACAGCGGCGTACTGCCCAGTTCGATCGCCAGCTTGGTCAACGGCCAGCCGCTGCTCAGCAGCAACACCGAGACGAAGAGTTCAATCAGGCCGCGGGATCCGGCCGAGACCGCATCGGTTCCTGCACGAGCGGATTGCGGCAAGCGTATCGTTCGTGACATGAAGACGGATATGACCTTCTCGATCGTCGCGCGTTGTCCGCGGACCGGACAAATAGGGGCTGCTGTCACCACGTCCTCGATCGCGGTGGGGGCTCGGGTTGCGCATTGCGCCGCCGGAATCGGCGCTGTGCTGACCCAGCATCGCACCGATCCGCGCCTCGGACCACGTGGCCTTGGGTTGCTGCGGGCGGGCCGTTCGGCTCAGGAAACGGTGGACATGCTGGTCGGCTCCACACCGCATGCGCAATGGCGCCAGATTGCCGTGCTGGACGCTGCCGGCAATACCGCCGCGTTCAGCGGTTCGCGCATCAAGCCGGAAATGAGCGAGGCGCCCGGGCGGGATGCCTGTGCGATCGGCAACATTCTTGCCAATGTTCGCGTTTCCCCTGCCATGTTGCGCGGGTTTCAATCGGCTACGACACTGGCTTTGGCGGAGCGGCTGCTCTGTGCGCTGGAATGGGGGCTGGCGGCTGGCGGCGAGCGCGTTCCGGTGCGCAGCGCGCATCTTCTGATTGTGGAAAGTGACGAATTCCCGCTGGTCGATCTGCGGATCGATTGGCACGATCAACCGATCGCTGGCCTGCGCGCATTATGGAACCACTACGCCCCACAGATCGAAGACTTCCGGCTGCGGGCGCTGGACCCGGACAACCCGGCGCTGCGGTAGGGCGGAACAGCGCAGCGTATTCCGCCATTGCCCGCGAGTGGCGGAATGCGCTTCGCTTTTCCGCCCTACCCTAGTCGCACGGCCGCCGCCATTACCTCCGCCGCGTGCTTTGGTACGCTGATTTTCCGCCACGCGCGCGCAATCCGTCCGTCCTTGTCGATCAGGAACGTGCTCCGTTCCATTCCCATATATGTCCGCCCGTACATCGATTTCTGAACCCACGTGCCGTAAGCCTCCGCCGTCCCCGCGTCGGCGTCCGAAGCCAGCGGAAATGTCAGACCATATTTCGCAGCGAACTTCTCCAGGGCCGGCATCTTATCCTTGGAAACCCCAATCACCGCCACGCCCAGGCGGCCCAGATCAGGCAGCGCTTCCTGGAACGCGCACGCCTCTTTCGTGCATCCTGGCGTGTCCGCCCGCGGATAGAAATACAGCACGAACGGCCGGCCTTTCATCGCTTGCAACGAAGCCGTCCGACCGCCCGTCGCGGGCATTGTGAAATCCGGGGCGGGCTCGTTCTCCTGCGCTGTCATACCACTACCTCTCCAACTAAACGAACAAACGCAGCCCGAACCTGCGCAGCCAGCGCCTCGAGCTCATGGCGTAACGCGTCAATCCCGGCCGCCCCGGCCGCAAGCAGCAATGGTCGCACCGAAGCTTCCGGCAACTCCGCCGGCTGGTTCCGCCCCAGCGTTATCCGCAGCATACCCTGTACTGTGCGCCACATATGATCGGCGCGGATCAGCAACTCGGCATCGGCCTGGGGCAAAACCCCTGCCGCAGCCAACCGGCTCAGCGCCACCCGTGTTGTCGGATCGCATAACCCAGGCTCGGCCGCCGCATGCACAAGCTGCAGCGTCTGCGCGATGAACTCCACCTCGATCTGACCGCCGGCGCGCAGCTTTACGCCCCATGGGCCGTTCGGCGGCAGATCGCGCGCCAGTCGCGCCCGCATCGACGCTGCGTCAGCACGGATCCGCTCGGCCGAACCGCCGTCCGCCAGCGCCTCGGCCACCGCCGATTCGATCCGTTCTCGTAACGCCGCCGGGCCGGCAATCGTGCGCGCGCGGGTCAGCGCCATACGCTCCCACGTCCACGCCGATTCCGCGTGATAGCGCCGGAACGCTCCCAGCGACACCGCCACCGGACCTTTGTTGCCGGACGGCCGTAGCCGCATATCCACTGCGTAAAGCTGCCCGTCGGCGCCTGGCGCCGTCACCGCCGCCACATAGGCGTGCGCCGCGCGGATGAAATACTGCCCGGCGGCAAGGCTGCGCCCACCGGTTGATTCTGAAACGTCCTCCGGATGGTCGTAAACCAGCATCAGATCCAGATCCGATCCGGCCATCATCTCGCGCCCGCCGGCCTTGCCCATGGCCACCACCGCCGTGGCGCCGCCCCGCACCCGTCCGAAACGCGACGCGAAATCCTCCAGCACCGGACCCAGCAGGCTGGCCAGCGCGGCATCCGCCAGCGCGGTTCGCTGCCGGCCTGCCGCATCCGCGTCCAGCCGGCCTTCCATCGTGCCAACTGAAATCGAGAAATCCTCTTCCCGCACGGTTCGCCGGGTGATCTCGATCACCTCCTCCAGCCGCCGCGCATCCTTCAGCCGTGCACGCAACAGGCGGGTCGGATCCGGCGCCTCATTTTCCGGCGACAGCAATCCGTCCAGCGCGGCGGGGTGGCTGGCCAGATGCTCCGCCAGGAACGGTGCCGCGCCGAGCACCGCCGCCACCCGCCCGATCAGCCCCGGATTGCGCTGGAACAGCGACAGAAGCTGCACGCCGGCCGGCAGGCGGCCGAAAAAATTGTCGAACCGGCTGAACGCCGCGTCCGGATTCGGCTGACGCGCGAGCGCCGCCAGCAACGCCGGCAGAATGCGGACCATCATGTCGCGCGCCCGCTCTGACCGGAGCGCGCGCACCCGGCCGGCCTGCCAGCCACGCACGGCGGTGATGATCCGCTCTGTATTGCCGAACCCGAGCGACCGCAGCGCTTGCACCGTGCCGGCGGGCGCCGGATCGTCACCGCGAAAATCCAGTTCCGAGGCAACCGCATCGCCGTCCGGGTCCGTTGCGATCGCCTCGAACACCTCTGCATAACGGGCGCGCACGTGACCCAGTTGGCGCAACAACACCTCGGCAAAACCCGCCGCGTCGGCATGGCCCATGAATGTCGCGAACCGGGCCAGGTCCGCGGCACGCTCGGGCAGCGCATGGACCTGGCGATCCGCTACCATCTGAAGTCGGTGCTCGACCTGGCGAAGACAGCGGTATGCGCCGGCCAACTCGGTCGCCGCAGCGCGCGAGATATGTCCGGCGCGGGCCAGCAGACGCAACGCCCCCAGGGTGGTCGGATCGCGAAGGCCCGGATCGCGCCCTCCCCAGACCAGTTGCAAGGTCTGGACCAGGAACTCGATTTCCCGGATGCCGCCTTCGCCAAGCTTCACGTTATGGCCGGCAATGCGCGCCACCGGATCGGCCGCTCCAATCAAGGCACCGCCCTTATGCGCGTCGATGCGGCGCTTCATCGCATGGATGTCGGCCACGGCGGCGAAATCCAACCCGCGCCGCCAGACGAACGGCCGGATCGCTTCAAGGAACGCTGCGCCGGTGGTGATATCACCGGCAACCGGGCGGGCCTTGATCATTGCCGCCCTTTCCCAGTTCTGGCCCATGCTTTCGTAGTAGCTGATGGCGCCCGGCAGCGAGACGGCGGGCGGCGTTACCCCGGGATCGGGGCGCAACCGGAGATCGGTGCGGAACACGTAACCATTGGCATCACGGCTTTCCATTAATGCCACCAGCCCGCGGGCAAGCCGGCTGGTGAAGCCGCGCATGGCATCGCCTTCGGTCCGATCCGTGTATATCGGAGCGGCCGGATCGTAGATCAGAATGAGGTCAACATCGCTCGAGTAGTTCAACTCGCCGGCGCCGAGCTTGCCCATGCCGAGAACGGCGAAACCGCTGCCCCAGGCCGGATTGTCCGGATCGGGCAGGCGAAGATCGCCGAGTTCGTGCGCGGCGCGGAGCAGGTGCGCGACAGCAATGTCGAGCGCGGCGGCTGCCAGATCGGACAGCGCGGCGGTGACGCGTTCCAACGGCCACAGGCCGCCGATATCGGCCACCGCTACCGTCAAGGCGATGACCCGCTTGGCACGGCGCAGGGCCGCGGCAACCTGTTGGTGCGGCGCGGCGGGGCTGGTCGCCGCGAGCGCAGCCATCGCGGCGTCGGCAACCGCGTCAGGACCTTGTGCTGCCAGCACGCCCAGGGCGCCGGCCTCGCGCACCGCAAGGTCCGCAAGGAACGGACTGTTGCCGCCCAGAGCCGCCAGCAGATCGGCCATTCCCGGCTGTGCCATGCGTCGCGCCTCGGCCGGGCCGATTGTGGCGAACCGCTCAATCAGGCGATCCGCCGCGGCACGGTCGTGCGGCATCGGCCAGTGGTCCGGCAATCGAAAGCTCGTGTTTTCCATTCGATCGCAGGCTGGCCGTGAGGCGGCTGTCGGGTCAAGTCGTGCGCGGTCTGGCCGTCGCCTTGCACCGGTTCATGGCGGTCTTGCTGACCGTCGCCGTGGCCCTGTCGATCGGTATTGCGGCGCTTGCCTGGCGTTTGTCGCAGGGGCCGATTGAAATGCCGTGGCTGGCCCAGCGGATCGAGGCCGCACTGGACCAGACCGGGGGACCGCGGCTTCAGGTCCGGTCGGCCGCACTCGCCTGGGAAGGGTTCCGCACCGGTCTCGATTCGCCGCTGGATGTCCGGCTGAATGAGATCGTGCTGCTGGATTCCGACGGCGCGGCCCGGGTGGTGGTGCCCCGCGCCGAGGTGACGCTGTCGCTGCTTGCGCTGATCCGTGGGCGGATCGAGCCGCGCACGGTCACGGTCGAGCAGCCAAGCCTGATCGCCCAGCGCGCCGCCGATGGCGCGCTCAGCCTGATGCTGACCCGTGATGAAGCCTCGCCCGATCCGAACCAGCAGCCCCGGACAGCACCGGAGCTGACCGGTATCCTGGCCGAACTGGCGCAGCCCCCGGCAAACGACGCCAGCCGCGGCCGTACCGGCGATTTGAGTCAAATCCGACGGGTTCGTGTCGAGGATGCCACCCTGACAGTGATCGACCGCCAGCTCGGGATCACGTGGCATGCGCCTCGAGCCGATCTGGACCTGATCCGTCAGCCGGATGGAGGTGTGCGTGGAAGCTCGGACCTGGTGCTAGCCTTGGGCGATCAGCAGGCCCAGTTGCACGCTACGGTGGATCTTCCGGCGGGCAGCTCAGAGGCCCGGGCTCAGATGCGGCTGTCGCCCATCGCGCCGACGGTGCTTGCCCGCATGGCCGCCGCGGGTCCGGGATCGGCGCTGACGCCACTCAGTGCGTTCGACCTGCCCGTGTCAATCGAGGCCGAGCTTACGCTTGGACCCCGCCTGCTGGTGCGGCAGATGCATCTGAAGCTGCAAGCAGGGGCGGGCACGGCACGTCTTGCCGGAAGCACGCTGCCAATCGAGCAGGCGGTGCTGCTCCTGTCCGGCACGCCGCAACACGTGGCGCTGGACACGTTGCGTCTGGTACTGCCTGGGGTCGGCGGCGCTCCGCCCGCCACCCTGCTGCTGAACGGCACCGTGCAGCGCGACGGAGCACGTCTGACAGCCGCACTGGTGCTCAGCTTCGACCACGTCGCATTTGCCGCCCTGCCGGTATTCTGGCCGGTTGATTTCGGCCGCGACGCGCGTGCCTGGATCGTCGAGAACATCACGTCCGGAATAGCGCATGACGGGCGTTTCGATCTTGCGCTGACTGGTACCGGCGATCTGTCGGACATGACGGTGACCGGGGCGAGCGGAACGCTGCAGGCCGACGGATTGACGGTGCACTGGTTGCGACCCGTACCGCCGGTGTTCCAGGGCCAGGCCACGCTGCGGCTGGTCGATGCAGACACGGTGGACATAAAAGTGATGGGTGGGCAGGAGACGGAGCCAAACTCCGAGAATCTTGCGCTGCGTGGCGGGCGGCTGCGCTTTACCGGCTTGGCTCATCGTGACCAGGACCTGACGCTCCAACTCCAGATTGCCGGCTCGGTTCCGGCGGCCATCACCCTGCTGCGGGATCCGAAACTCGGGCTGCTGTCACGCCACCCGATAGCGTTGGTTGATCCGGCCGGCCAGATGAGCGCCAACCTGAATCTGTCGTTTCCACTGACCAAACGACTCACCATGGACGAGGTCACGATCGGCGTGCAGGCGCATCTGTCCGGACTGCATCTCAGCCGGGTTGCCGCCGGTCATAACCTCGATCAGGGGGCGATCGATCTGAGTGCCGGGAGTGACGGCATGACCCTGAACGGAGAGGCGCTGCTGGCCGGCATTCCTGCTCAGCTTCAGGCCAGCATGGATTTTCGCGCCGGTCCGCCGGGCCAGGTCGTGCAGCGCATGACAGTCAGCGCACGGCCGGATACGCGACAGCTTGCCGCAGCCGGGCTGGATGCCAGTGATGTCTTGGCCGGGCCGATCCCCCTTTCGGCGACGGTGACCGAACGCCGGAATGGCACCGGCACCGTGGAGGTGAAGGCGGACCTGACCCCGACTTCGCTGAGTGTGGAGCCGCTGGGCTGGCGCAAGCCGGAGGGAAAGACGGCAAAAGCCGACGGGGTCCTGCTGCTGGACCATGACCGGCTGACCGGCATTGATCCGATCCAGCTTCGCGGCGACGGGATCGACGTGCTCGGGCGCGCGGAACTCGTCCAGGGCCACCTGACGGTCTTGCAAGTGGATCGCATGGTGCTGGGCGCGACGAGCGGACGCGGGCTGGTGCAGTTCCCACCGGGCGGCAGCCCGATCTCGGCCAGCCTGTCGGGTTCGACGCTCGATCTGTCGGGCCGCTTCGGCCACCGAAGCCCGACGCCTGCAACCGGGTTGCAAACCGGCCGTGAAGCTACTTCGCCGCCGGGTCCGTCGTGGACGCTGGATGCCCGCTTTGACCGGGTGATCCTGGCCGGCACTCGCAGCATAACAAACGTGTCGGCCCACGCCGAGGACGACGGCAAGGTTCTGCGAGACTTGCGTTTGCACGGGCTTACCGGACCGGGAGCCCCGGTTCTGTGGGTCATCCGCGAGGAGCCGAAAGGCCGCGCCATGACACTGTCGGCGGCCGATGCCGGCGCCCTGCTGCGCGCCGTCGATGCGCTCGACACGATGGATGGCGGTCGGCTGAAGGCGACCGCGACGTACGACGATCGGCAGGCCGGGCGTCCGCTGGCCGGCACCGCTGAAATCGATGATTTCCGTATCCGCAACGCCCCGGCCGTCGGCAAGCTGCTGGAAGCCGTCACGCTATATGGCCTTGTCGAGGCCCTGCGCGGTCCCGGCGTCGGGTTCAGCAAACTGACCGCGCCATTTCGCTTGACCGGCGGCATTCTGGAACTGACTGAGGTGCGGGCGTTCAGCCCGTCGTTGGGGCTGACGGCGAAGGGTTCGCTCGATCTGGACCGGCGTGTGATCGATCTGCAGGGGACCATTGTCCCGGCCTATTTCTTCAACTCGCTGCTTGGGCGGGTACCGGTGTTCGGACGGTTGTTCAGCCCGGAGCAGGGTGGCGGCGTGATTTCGGCAAGCTATGCGCTGCGTGGGCCGATGGACGATCCGACAGTGACGATCAATCCGCTGACCGCCTTGACGCCCGGATTTCTGCGCGGGCTGTTCGGGATTTTCTGAGGTGATCTGAAGTCGATCTTGGCGTGTCTGTGCCGTTAGCCCTATATCAGAGTTTATGTCTTGACTATGGGAGCTTGGCATGAACGCAGTTCTAGGGCGTGTCTCAGAAACAGGGCGGATCAGCCTGCCGGCCGAATTCCGCAAGGCGCTAGGCCTGGAGCGAGGCGGTAACGTCGTGGTTGAGATGGATGGCGGTGCGATTCACATTCGTAGCCTCGATGAAACCGTGGCGCGCGCGCAGGAACTGACGCAGCGCCTTTTGGGCGATCGGCCGGACAGCGATGTCGACGCGTTTCTGCACGAGCGCCGCCGTGAGGCTGAGCGGGAATGACCGAAGCCGTGCTCGATGCCTCGGCTCTGCTTGCACTCCTGCGGGCGGAACCGGGACGCGAGGTGGTGCAGAAGGTGCTCGCCGCGTCGGCAATAGCATCGGTGAACCTCGCGGAGGTCATCAGCCATTTCGCGCGCCACGGCAGCGCCGAGCGCGACATCCGGGCGGTGCTCGATCCGCTTCCGATCAGCCGGGTTCCGTTTGATGACGCGCTGGCGTATGCGGCCGGCATGCTGATCCCGATGACCAGGCCCGCTGGTCTGTCGCTTGGCGACCGCGCCTGTCTTGCGTTGGCGCAGCATCTCGGGGTGAAGGCCCTTACAGCGGATCGGGCTTGGCAGAGCATTGCCAACACAGTGGGTATTTCGATCGAGATTATCCGCTAGACATGATTGCTTCAAGTTGAAGCATCATGTCTAGCTTGCCTTAGTTGAGAGCGTGATTCACGCTTTCTGGCGGTTCCGCCTCGAGCGATCACGCTCTAACAGCTTCGGCGTTGGGCGGTGCCCCTTGAACGATCGGGCGATTTGAGGATGATGCGGCCCGACTCCGTGCCGAGGCGGCCCCCTCGGTCACCCATTCGGTCCTGAGGCATGAGCGAACACGCGCACGGCAGTCCCGTTTTCGAAAGTTCCGGCCTGAAGCAGCCATACCATCTGGTCGATCCGAGCCCCTGGCCGATCCTCGGCGCGATCGGTGGTCTGCTGGTCGTGCTCGGCATCATCTTCGCCGCGCATTACGGCGAGTACATCGTGCTGACGATCGGTGCACTGGTCGTGCTCTCGGTCATGTTCTTCTGGTGGCGCGATGTGATCCGCGAAAGCCGCACTCCCGGGTTGCACACGCCGGTGGTGCGGCTCGGTCTGCGCTACGGCATGCTGTTTTTCATCAGCAGCGAGGTGATGTTCTTCGTCGCGTTCTTTTGGGCATTCTTCAACTACGCGCTGTTTCCCGATAATGTCTCCGGTTTGGCGAATCCGGTCTGGCCGCCGCCGAACATCCACACGCCGGATCCGTTCCACCTCGCCATCCTGATGACGATGATCCTGCTGCTTTCGGGCACGACGATCACCTGGGCGCACCACTGTCTGATCGAGAATGACCGCAAAGGGATGCTTACTGGTCTGGGTTTGACGGTGCTGCTGGGAGCCGCGTTCACCGCGATCCAGCTTTGGGAATACACGCACTCGCCGTTCGTGTTTTCCGGCGGTGGCGTTTATCCGTCGGTGTTCTTTCTGGCCACCGGCTTTCACGGTTTCCACGTGATCGTCGGCACGACCTTTCTGGCGGTCTGCTGGTTCCGGGCGCGCGCCGGGCAGTTTTCTCCGCAACGGCATTTCGGCTTCGAGGCGGCGGCCTGGTACTGGCATTTCGTCGATGTCGTGTGGCTGTTCCTGTTCACCTGCGTGTACTACTGGGGCGCCAGCGCTGTCGTTGCCGCACCCTGAACACACGCCAGCCGTCACGATCTTGCGCGCCGCGCTGCTGTGCCGCTGCCCGCGTTGCGGGCAGGGACCGCTGTTCGACGGATTGCTGGAGGTGCAGGAGCGTTGCTCAGTTTGCGGACTTGACCTGCGCGGTCATGATGCCGGCGATGGAGCGGTGGTCGGCGTGATCCTGGTGCTGGGCGCCATCGTGGTCGGCTTGGCCATTCTGGTCGAGATCCGCTTCGCCCCGCCGCTTTGGGTGCATGCGCTCATCTGGCCGCTGTTCACGGTACCCGCCGCGATCCTGCTGATGCGGCCGGCAAAGGCGGCACTGGTTGCGGTGCAGTACCGCAACCGCGCGTCCGAAATGGGGTTGTGAAAACCGACGAGCCGCTTGAACGAAAGTGATCCGGACGGATATAATGCGATCATGATCATCACTGCCGAGCAGATTCGCGCCGCCCGAGCCCTGATCCACCTGGACCAGGACGAACTCGCCCGTGAGGCAAATCTCTCTGTGGTGACGGTCCGGCGCCTCGAGACACCGCAAGGATACGAGCGGGTTGCCCCGGCCACGCTGGACCAGGTGCGCAAGGCCTTGGAACGGGCAGGCGTGGAGTTCATCGAAGGCGGAGTGCGACGGCGCCACCCCGAGCGCCCTGATACCCGGATGCTGTTCGAGGAACTTCGCACGATCAGTTTGCGGAGCGCCGAGCGATTGCGGGGACGCGAGCAACTCACGGAATCTGATCTTTACGACGACCAGGGATCGCCGGTTTGATTGTTATCGACAGTTCGGCGCTGATCGCCATCCTGCGGCGCGAACCGGAGGCCGACAAATTCCTGGGGATCATCGCCGGAGCTGATGGCTGTCTCCTCTCTTCCTTGAATTTGCTGGAGACCGGTATGGTACTGGCTGGGCGTACCGGCGACCGACTGTCCTGGACCGAACTCGACCAACTGGTTGGCCGCGCCCGCGTGCAGATTATTGCCTTCGATGCCGCCTTGGCAGATGCGGCGCGCACCGCATTCCTGCAATTTGGTAAAGGACGGCATTCTGCCGGCCTCAATCTTGGCGACTGCGCATCCTACGCGCTAGCGAAACTGCGCGAGCTGCCGCTGCTATTCAAAGGACGGGATTTTGCACAGACCGATCTTGCAGCGGCGGTCTGACACCGCAACGATGATTTCTCCAATACTGAGCACTGGGCTTCACCGCGACCCCGCCCGCCTGAGCGCGTTGGTTCTGCCCGGGATGCTCGC
Organism: Acetobacteraceae bacterium; assembly: GCA_035475215.1. Taxonomy (GTDB): domain Bacteria; phylum Pseudomonadota; class Alphaproteobacteria; order Acetobacterales; family Acetobacteraceae; genus DATDIC01. The sequence continues at coordinate 10,815 of DATIMO010000439.1, forward strand.
ATTGCTGGTGTTTGCGACCCTGCTCGCGCTGGGAACCTGGCAGGTGCACCGCTTGCATTGGAAACAGGATCTGCTCGCGCAGATCAGCCGCGCTGAAACGGCGCCGGCAGTGCCGCTCCCAACCCGCCCGTCGCCGTATCAGAAGGTCAGCGTGACCGGGCGGTTGCGTCCGGATCTCGCGGTGCTGTTTGCCGCTGAGGTGCACGACATTTCCACCGGTCCGGCGATGGGCGCCGACCTGATTGTTCCGCTGGAACGTGAGGGTGCGGAGCCGGTTTTGGTGGATCTCGGCTGGATACCCGAATCGGCGCGCGAAACGATAAGCTTGCCGCAAGGTACCACCACGGTCGCCGGATATGTGCGACCGACCGAGCCGCCGGCCCTGTTCACGCCGAATCCCGATCTGGCTCGCCGGCATTTCTACTCGCGCGACACCGCGGCGATTGGTGCGGCGGTGGGACTTCCGAACGTTGCTCCGTTCACTCTGGTGGCGATGGGGCCACGCCGTCCGGCGGTGTACCCGATCCCGGCGCAGCATTTTCCGCAACCGCCCAACAATCATTTGCAATATGCGCTGACCTGGTACGGGCTGGCGGGTGCGCTTGTGGTGGTGTTCGTGTCGTGGTCCCGCAAGGTGCTGAAAGAATGACGCCGTACGACCGCCTGGCTGCCCGGTTTGCCCGGATCGCCACGATCAACGAGGCGTCGTCCGTGCTCGGCTGGGACGCGGCGGCCATGATGCCGCCGGGCGGTGGTGCAGCACGCGGGGACCAGCTTGCGGTGCTGGCCGGACTGGCGCACGGCTTGCTGATCCAACCCGAATTCGCCGCCGATCTTGCCGAGGTCGAGGCGGCGGCCGGAACGCTCGATGCTTGGCAATCGGCGAACCTGCGGCTCATCCGGCGTGCCCATACGCGCGCCGCTGTGCTTCCGCCTGCGCTGGTGGAAGCGCAGACGCGGGCCAATTCGGCTTGCGAGAAGGTCTGGCGGGAGGCCCGGAGGATCTCTGATTTCGCGCTGGTCCGGCCCGATCTTGAACGTGTGGTGCGGCTGACCCGTGAGGCCGCCGTCGCCCTAGGCGATGCGCTGAGCCTGTCGCCGTATGATGCGCTGATGGACGGGTTTCAGCCCGGCCTGAGGACCGAGGCGGTGGCGCAGGTGTTTGCGGATTATGCGGCGTTCCTGCGCACGGCGCTGCCCGCGGCGGAGGAAAGGCAGGCGCGTCGGCCAATGCCGGTTTCACCGGTGGGGCCGTTTTCGATCGAGGCGCAGGAGGAATTGTGCCGTCGCTTGGCAGAGCGGATCGGGCTTGATTTCACGCACGCCAGACTGGATCGCTCTGCGCACCCGTTCTCAGGCGGTACGCCGACCGATGTTCGGATCACCACGCGTTATGACGAGACCGATTTCACCCAGGCGGTGCTGGCAGTTGTGCATGAAACCGGGCACGCGCTCTACGAACGTGGGCTGCCCGAAGCGCAGGCGCGCCAACCAGTCGGTGAAGCGGCGGGAATGGCGGCGCATGAGAGCCAATCGCTGATCATAGAGATGCAGGCCTGCCGGTCCGATGCGTTTCTTGGGTGGCTTGGGCCGGAGCTGCACGCGACATTCGGCGGCGATCCCGCACCTTATGAGCCGGAGAATCTGGCGCGCTTGTGGCGTCGTGTGGGACGCGGCTTCATCCGCGTCGATGCCGATGAAATGACCTATCCGGCACATGTGATTCTGCGCTTCGGACTGGAACAGGCGCTGATTTCCGGCGAGCTTCCGGTCGCTGAACTGCCTGGCGCCTGGAACGATGGGTTCCGCGAGTTGCTTGGCGTCACGCCGCCGGACGACGCGCGCGGGTGCCTGCAGGATATCCATTGGTATGACGGCGCGTTTGGTTATTTCCCCAGCTACACGCTCGGGGCAATGGCCGCCGCGCAGTTGATGGCCGCGGCCCGTCGAAGCATTGCCGGGCTGGATGCGGCGCTGGGGAAGGGGGATCTCTCGCCGCTGGTTGGCTGGCTGCGGGCCAACGTGCATTCACGCGGCAGCTTGCTCGATTTCGACGACCTGCTTTCGGGGGCCAGCGGCAAGAAGCTGGATCCGACGGATTTCGAGGCACATCTGACAGCGCGGTATCTTGGATAAGCAAGGCAACTCCCGACGGTGGCTTGAAAGCAAGCAAGGAAGCCTTACCACGGAGACGCGGAGGCACTGAAAAGAAAGTCAAGCGAGATAGAGACGCAGCCAACCCCGATGTTGCGCTGACGGAACCGTCAGAAAATGCCAGCAGCAAGTCCTGCAGCCAAAGTGGCACCAAGTTCCTCGCACCGCTTCAGATCGTCCGCAGCGATGATCTTCGGTGCCAGGATCGCCTCTGGTGTCTGTGCATGCGTGCACAGGATCAGCGGGTCGGCAATCGCGCGCAAACGCCAGCCGGTTGTGATGCGCCTGATCTGGCGCGCCGCATTGTGGCCGTCGCTGCCGGCGCAAATTAGCGCGACGTAGGGCCGGCCATTGATGCGATCCAGCAGCTCATAATAGGTGCGATCGAAGAACTCTTTCATCTGGCCTGCCAGAGCCGCCAGATTCTCCGGCGTGGCAAAGATGTAGCCGTCCGCGCCCAGCATGTCCGTCGCCTGCGCGTCTGAAGCGGCAACCAGCCGAACACTGACCTGCGGTTCAGTGCCGGCGCCACGATATGCAGCCTCGGCCATCTGGCGCGCGCCGCCGGTACGGGAGTAGAACACGATCAGCAACGTCTTCATGAACCAGGCGCATAAACAGATGCTCGAGCTACGCCCGAACTGCGAATGCTGCAATCGCGACCTGCCGCCGGACAGTCCCGCGGCACGGATCTGCAGTTTCGAATGCACGTTCTGCGCGGAATGCGCTGATGGCGTACTGGCTGGACGATGCCCGAATTGCGGCGGTGAATTCGTGCGGCGGCCAATCCGACCCGCTGACCGTCTGGCACGGTACCCGGCCTCTACTTTGCGAAAACTCAAGCCCGAAGGCTGCGTCGCGGCCTGAGATGTCTTCTGCACGGTTCAGCAGCGAGATTCGGCGAGCAAGCGCCGTTCTGGGGCTCGGTCTGGCAATGGTTGGTTGCACCGCCACCCCACCGCCCGCAGTTTTGCCGACGAGCGCAGCGGTTGTACCGGCGATCAGTCTCGATGGCATCTATCGGGGAACCAGCACCCGATTCCGCGCGGATCGACGCGATTGCCCGCATCCCGGGCTGATCACGCTATATGTTCAGGACGGGCAATTCGAGTATCGCTGGACGCCTCAGATCTACGTACCAGCGACGATCGACCCCGATGGAACGGTTCGTGGGCAAGGTTCAGACGTGACCCTGGCGGGGCATCGCGACGGCAATACGATCGACGGCGATATTACCAACGGCGCTTGCGGGCTGCATTTCACCGCGCGCAAGACGTTCTGATTGCCGCAGTCGCGGCGGCACTCGCCCCACGGACCGCGTCCGGGTTATCCTTTGGCCATGCATTATGTTTCAACGCGCGGCCAGGCTGCTGGGCGCGACTTCGATGGCGTCCTGCTGGCCGGCCTTGCCGAAGACGGTGGCCTGTACGTACCGGCGAGCTGGCCGCGTTTCACCCCGGCGGATTGGCGTGGACTGCGCGGGCTTGCCTATCCCGCCCTTGCTGCGCGAATCATGCAGCCCTTCGTCGGTGCGACCATCCCGATCGAGACGCTGACAGCGATCTGCCACGATGCCTATGCCGGATTCGGCCATCCGGCCGTGGTGCCGCTGGCCCAACTCGACACGACGCTGTTCGTGCAGGAACTGTTTCATGGTCCGACGCTCGCCTTCAAGGACATGGCGATGCAGGTGCTGGGGCGGTTATTCGAACATGTGCTGACGTCGCGTGATCGGCGTGTGACCATCATCGGAGCAACCTCCGGCGACACCGGGTCCGCCGCGATCGAGGCGTTTGCCGGGCGGCCCTGTGCCGATATCGCGATCCTTCATCCGCTGGGTCGAACCAGCGAGGTGCAGCGGCGGCAGATGACCACGGTGATCGCACCCAACGTGCTGAATATCGCGGTCGAGGGCACGTTCGACGATTGTCAGGATCTGCTGAAATCACTGTTCATGGACGAACCGTTTCGGGAGGAACTCCATCTCTCGGCGGTGAATTCGATCAATTGGGCGCGCATCGCCGCGCAGGTTCCCTATTATGTCGCCGGGGCGTTGGCACTCGGCGCGCCAGATCGCGAGGTCGGTTTCAGCGTGCCCACGGGAAATTTCGGCAACGTGCTAGCGGCATGGGTCGCGCGGCGCATGGGGTTACCCGTGTCGCGACTGGTGGTTGCATCCAACCGCAATGACATTCTGACGCGTTTCTTCCGTGCCAACGACATGTCGATCCGCGCGGTGGAACCAAGCCTGTCGCCGAGCATGGATATCCAGGTCAGCTCCAACTTCGAGCGCCTGCTGT
>DATIMO010000440.1:0-4087 GCA_035475215.1 Acetobacteraceae bacterium
GCGGCGTCTACTCCAATGCCGCCCGCTCCCAAGAAATGCGGATTTCCAGTTAAATGTTCCCTGGGTGGAGCAATTAAACTCGCTTCACCTCGATTACGGTTCTGTCACTCCTGGTTGCCTCAGCATTGCGCCGCGACCACCCACCCGAAGCCGTCGCAAGCGGAACAGCCGCCCCGAATGATCAGCCGCCGCACCAGCACTCCACCCGAACTGATCGATATCATCAGCATCAACCGCAGCACCGGACCGATATCGTTGGTTCCGTGCAGCAGCACGGCACTATTCGAACAGCCAACGCCGAGCGCGGCGGGCGAACGCATCGTCGGCCGCATAGACTGTGCCGGTCAGGCAAACCTGATGCGAAACCACATATGACCCCGAGTCCGCTGGCGCTACGGCTTTCCATTGGGGGTTTCCGGGCATATATCGCAGTGCGACACAAACGCCAGGCGGTTCCCCTGCATGCCCGTTGTGCACACCAACGCCGTCAGCAAACGTGACTACGAGGCTCTGGCCCGGTTCCGCCAAGCCTTGCGCCGGTTCGCGACGTTCAGCGAGCAGGCCGCCCGCGCGGCCGGCTTGACGCCCCAGCAGCATCAGGTCCTGCTGGCCATCAAGGGCGCGCCGGGACGGGAGACGCTATCGGTCGGCGAAATTGCAACCGCGTTGATGATCCGGCCGCACAGCGCTGTCGAGCTGATAGATCGTCTCGCACAATTGGGGCTGGTGCGGCGGCGCGACGATCCACACGACCACCGACGCGTGCAGGTGGCACTGACCGCGGCGGCCGAAGCGACCCTGGAGGAGCTGTCAGCGGCGCATGTGCAGGAATTGCGACGGGTCCGCCCGGCGCTGACCGACCTGCTGCACCGGTTCGAGTCACCCGAATAGCTGCAACTATCCTTCCGCTCGACCCGCGCGCCGCGACCGCCCCAAAGCCGCAGCCCCGGCAAATTTCGCGCGCCCGCCCAGCGCCTCCTGGATGCGCAGTACCTCGTTCCACTTCGCCATGCGCTCGCTGCGGGCGAAACTGCCGACCTTGAGTTGCCCCACGCCCCAACCGACGGCCAGATGCACGATCGTCGTGTCTTCCGTCTCCCCCGACCGGGCGGAAATGATACCGGCCAGCTTGCCGCGCTTTGCTGCTTCCCAGGCATCGAGGGTTTCGGTCAGCGTCCCACGCTGGTTGGGCTTCAGCAGCACCGCGTTGGCGGTGCCCCGCAGTGCCGCCTCGTGAACGCGGCCGGCCTGGCTGACCAGGAAATCGTCCCCCACGACCTGCACGCGATTGCCCACCTCGCTCATGAACGCAGCGAAACCGACATCGTCATCTTCCGCCAGAGGGTCCTCAATCGACACGATCGGATAGGCTTTCACCCAACCGACAAGCAGCCGGATCAATCCGTCGGTATCCAGCTCCCTGTTCTCTAGCGCGAGCTTGTATTTGCTGCCCCGGCCGAACTCGGTCGCCGCCACGTCGAGGGCGATCGCCACCTGCGCGCCCGGCTTGAAACCGGCGTGCTCGATGGCGTGCACCAGCGTTTCTATTGCCTGTTCGTTGGTCTTGAAGGCCGGCCACCAGCCGCCCTCGTCGGCCACGCCGGCCAGCGTGCCAGCGTCCTTCATCAGGCTGCCGGCGGACCGGTACACCTCAGCGGTCCAGTCCAGCGCCTGGGCGAAGGATGCGGCAGTCGGGCAGGTCACCATGAAGTCCTGGATATCTACGCGGCGGCCGGCATGGGCGCCGCCACCGAAGATCTGAATCTGTGGCAGCGGCAACGTGGTCGCGTCGGGTCCGCCGAGATGGCGGTACAGCGGCTCTCCGGCAGCAGCGGCCGCTGCGTGGGCAACAGCCATGGACACGGCGATCAGCGCGTTGGCGCCGAGCCGGGATTTGCTGGGGGTGCCATCGAGCGCAATCAGTCGTGCATCCACCGCGGCCTGATCCGCGGCATCCAACCGGACCAGCGCATGTGCGATCTCGGCGTTTACATGCGCCACCGCGCGGGTAACGTCGTAGCCGCCAAATTTCGCGCCGCCGTCACGTAGATCGAGCGCCTCTCCGGTGCCGGTGGAAGCGCCGGCGGGCGCCATTCCACGGCCGACGGCGCCACCCTCCAGCAGCACGTCGGCTTCCACAGTCGGGCGGCCGCGGCTGTCCCAGACGCGACGGCCGTGCACGAAGGCGATCCGCGTGTCGGTCATGCAAGCTCCTTTGCCCAGGCCGCGCGCACTGCGTCCAATCGATCCACTTGTGCCGCCAGCAAGGCCCGTGCGCTGTGTCGGACGTGGTCCTTATCCGTATCGGCTGTGATGTATTCAACCGGGGATTTGCCATCCACCCTGGCGAGCAGCAAACCCGGCAGCAAATGTGCGGCACGACGTTCGAGTGCGGCGGGCGGCTCCCACGCCACGCCGGCAAGATACGCGGCAGCGAGCGCATCGAAGCAGGCCAGGAACCCATCGCGGGCCGCCGGCGTCCACAGGCATTTCAACAGCAAATGATTGAGACAGAAAGCGAGATCGAAAGCCGGGTCGCCCCACCAGGCGCATTCTGCATCGAGGAACACCGGCCCGGCCGGGCCAACCAAAATGTTCTTTGGGCTGACGTCGCCATGCACCAGCGCGCGCTTGTTGGCCTGTGTGGTCGCGACAAGGGCATTCAGGGCGGCGGCCCGGTCCGGATGCGCGCGGGCTGTGGCGATCAGGTAGGGCTCCAGCCGAATGTCGTAAAAGATGGAGTCGGTCGGGAACTCGACGGCGACGGCCGGGTCGGCGGCAGAGGCGGCGTGGATGCGAACCAGGCTGCGAGCCACGTGCGTGGCGAAAGCGGGATCGGCGTGACCGTCACGAAGCTGGTTCTTCCACAGCGGGTGATCGGCAGGTGGCAGATATTGCATCGCCAGCACGCCGGCTTGCTCGTCCTGACCGAGCAGGGCCGGTGCGGCGCCAGGCGTGGCGGCGTTGGCGCGATGCATCCAGCGAGCTTCATACAAATTGCGCGACACTGGGGCGCGCCAGTCCGCGGCGACGCGCAGCTTGGGCAACGCACGCTTCACGCAGATGGGGCCGGACGGCAGGTCAATGCGCCAGATGTCCGAGGACACGCCGCCGGTCAGGCGTTCGCCTGTCGCATTTTCACCGGGCGCGAGCAGGCTCATGCGCTGCAGCGCATGCTGGATCGCCGGTGGGGGGCGTTCAGTGGGCATGGCCCACGGTAGAGCCGATTGGGTGTGAAGGGTGAAACGGGCAGATGGCCCTTCCGGATGATGACGATCGATGGATCGCAAGTTCTCAGCCAAACCTGCAGGCCATGCCTGTATTCAAGGGGACATGGTCAGCAGACTGATTGGCGGCAAGCGGCGTCGCCAGGTCATCTGCCGTGATGCTATAATGACGCTACGGACAGCCCCGTTATCAACCCGCCACGAAATTGGACCGGCTCTTTTTGCGGCTGTAATGGGATTACAGCAGCACGAAAGTAGTTTGACGCGAGCCACCTCAACCGTAGAGCGGAACAGCGAAGCGCATTCCGCCGGCGGAAATTCGGATGGCCGTCAGGCTCCGGCGAAGCGAATGAAGTTCCTTGTACTCTTATCTCGCCTCTCCCTACCTCCATGGTTAGGCTTCCTTGCTTGCTTTCGGCCGAAGCGTCCGGATCATCGCCGCTGGCGCTAAAGCTAAACCCGACGGAAATGTCCGGCAAGATCCACGACCCCAAAATTGAGCCGGTCCTCGCCGGAGCGATCGCAGCGTGCCGGATGCCTGGCGCTTCCTCGTCCATCGGGAAAATCGTTACGATTAACTGATGATGCTCATGGCGATCCGGCCTACTCGCAGCCGCCCGGGCCTTCAGCGCCTTCCTTGATCGTGATGTTGCCCTGGCCGTCATCGTTGACGTCGATCAGCCCCTCCGATTTGTGCAGCTTTTCGCAGGCCTCCTTCAGCGCGTCCTTCATCTTGTTCATTATTTTCTGCGCCTCCTTCGGCGTCTTGCCGACCATCTCCTCCTCAAGGTCGTCTTCCAGCTTGTCGAAAGCTTTTTGATACGTGTCGCGGTGCGCCTTTTCGTGCGCTTCGTTCATAT
>DATIMO010000441.1:0-2211 GCA_035475215.1 Acetobacteraceae bacterium
CGCCAGATCGCCGATCTCCGGCTCCCGCGCCGCATTCGCCAGCACCGTCCGCCCGTCCGCCAATGCGGCAGCCATCAGCAGATTTTCAGTCGCACCGACTGAAACGGATGGAAATACGATGGTTGCGCCGCGCAACCGGCCCCGCACCGTGGCGTGGATATACCCGCCCTCCAGCACGACGGACGCGCCCATCTGCTCCAGTCCCTTCAGGTGCAGATCGACCGGCCGCGTGCCGATCGCGCAGCCGCCCGGCAACGACACGCGCGCCTCTGCCACGCGCGCCAGCAGCGGCCCCAGCACCAGCACGGATGCGCGCATCTTGCGAACGATATCATACGGCGCCTCCGTGGAACGGATCGCACCGCCCAGCCACAACGTGCGCCGATCCTCACCCACCTGCTCGGTCATGATGCCGTGCTGCGACAGCAGCGCCGCCATGGTGTGAATGTCCGCAAGCTGCGGCACATTGTCCAGCACCAGCCGGTCCTCAGTCAGCAGCCCCGCCGCCATCAGCGGCAGCGCCGCATTCTTCGCCCCGCCAATGACGATTTCCCCTGAAAGCGGTCGCCCGCCGCGAATGCGGATGCGGTCCATTACCGCCCCCTCACAGCCGCGGCAGCGCCACGCCGCGCTGACGCATGTACTTGCCGGACTTGTCGGCGTAGCTGGTCTCGCATGGCTCGTTTCCCTGCAGGAAAAGGAACTGGCAGATGCCTTCGTTGGCGTGAATCTTGGCCGGCAGCGGCGTGGTGTTGCTAATCTCGATGGTAACCTGCCCTTCCCATTCCGGTTCCAGGGGCGTCACGTTCACGATGATGCCGCAGCGCGCGTAGGTGGATTTCCCCAGGCAGATCACCAGAATGTCGCGCGGGATGCGGAAATACTCCACCGTGTGTCCAAGCGCGAAGCTGTTCGGCGGAATGATGCAGGTCTGCGTCCGCCGATCGACGAAGCTGGATGGTGCAAAATTCTTCGGGTCGATCACAGCCGAATCGATATTGGTGAAGATCTTGAACTCGTCCGCTACCCGTGCATCGTAGCCATAGCTGGACAGCCCATAACTGATCACGCCATCGCGCTTCTGCGCCTCCACAAAGGGCTCGATCATGCCCCGAGCCAGTGCCATGCGGCGGATCCAGTTGTCGGACATGACAGGCATTGCAGGCGACTCCGGAGCATCGGGGAACGGGCCGGCCCGTCTAGCCCAGCGGACCTGCGGTAGCAAACGTTCCGGCATTTCCTGGCAGGGCCGCTGGAATATTCGACGATCACGGTCGTCCATCCCGGCGGGGGCCACAAAGGAGAGCAGAATGAAAGTCGCAATCGCGTTGATGGCTGGGCTTGCCGCAGCGGCAACGATACCGCATGCCGCGCGGGCGCAAGCCGCCGGCGCCGCCAAGATAGAGGTCAAGCAGAAAGCGCCCTACGGCAAGTATCTGACGGACGCGAGCGGTCGAGCGCTCTATCTGTTCACCGCCGACGCGCCGGGCAACAGCAGTTGTTATGAGGCATGCGCGCAGGCTTGGCCGCCGCTGACCTCAGGCGGCCACCCGGTCGCTGGTACCGGCCTGCAATCAGGCAAATTGTCCACTGTGGCCCGCAAGGACGGGACCCAGCAGGTTACCTATGGCGGCGCGCCGCTCTACCGATTCGTTCGCGACCACGGCCCCGGCACGGTGGCCGGCGAGGAAGTGAAAGGCTTCGGCGGCACCTGGTATCTCGTCTCGCCGAGCGGCGGCAAGATCGAAGGCGACTGAACACCCCCGCCAGGAATTACCGCTTCGTCTGGTCGCGCGACTCACGCGCCCGTGCCTGATCCTTGCGCCGCTTCAGGTTGGCCCGCAGCGCCTCGGCTTCGCGGGCCTGCCTCGCCTGCTGTCCAGTGGGCTGCCGGTTCTGCGCGTGCGGCCTCGGCGCCGGAGCAGATGGTTCACGGTGCTTCTGATCCATTAGCGTCTCTTGCCCCCTGGTCTCCGGTCGGCAACCATACTCCATCTCCACCGAGGACCCGATGCCCGCAACGCACGACTCCCAGATCACCACATGGCTCGCCACCCAGCAGGACGCCATGATCGCGCTGCTGCGCGAAATGGTCGACATCGACAGCGGCAGCTACAATAAGCCGGGCATCGACGCGGTGGGCGACGTCGTCCGCCGATTCATGGCCAGCCAGGACATTCCTGTCGAAACCGTCCGGCAACAGAAGCACGG
>DATIMO010000442.1:0-2488 GCA_035475215.1 Acetobacteraceae bacterium
GTCGCCATTTCATCGCTGTCACGATTGCGCACGGGCGGCACCACGCTCACCGGTAAATACCGCGCCCAGGCCGGCATCGAGTGGGACAACCCGCTCGGCATCGGCGACACCTTCAATGCCAATGGCGAGTATTCGCTCGACCCGAGCAACAACGTCTACGGCGCGCTGGCCTACCGCGCGCCGATCCCGCTGGCGCTCGGCATGAGCGCGGTAGTTGGTGCTTCCCGCAGCGAGTTGCAGGTCAATACCGGCACTTTCGCGGCGCTTAACGTGAAGGGGCCGAGTTCGCTCTACTTCGCCGGCGCGGACTGGAAGTTCATCAACGAGGACGACCTGAAAGCCATCGGCACGCTGCATGTCGTGGACGAGCGATCGCAGCTCAGCAGTCTTGCAATGAACCTGTCGGACGAACGGTTCACGGTCGCCGAAACCACTTTCGGAATGATGCGAACCGATCGCCGTTTCCACGGCGTGGACATTCTCCAGGTGGGCGTGCGCAAGTCGCTCGACGACCGTTCGCGCGAGCCCGATCTGGTCAGTCCGGAGCACTCCAGCAATTTCTGGGTGGCCAAGCTTTCCTACACGCGCATGCAGTTCCTGACCGACACGCAACGGCTAAATTTCAAGTTCGTCGGGCAATACACGAGGGATGCACTGGTTCCATTGGAACAGTTGGCATTGGGCGGCCCGGACAGCACGCGCGCTTATCCGATCGCCGATGCATTGCGCGATCGCGGTTATTACGCGGCGATGGAATACCACGTCGCGGCGCCGGGGTTCGGCAATCTCACCTCGCCTTTCTACGGCCGGCCGTGGCGCGAATTGCTGGAATTCGAGGCCTTCGTGGATTACGCCAAAGGCTACTCCGCCGGCGCCAACCGCATGCTCACCCCGGAGACCGCCACGCTCACCGGTGCGGGCGCCGGCCTGATTTTCCGCTTGCCGCGATTCAGCCATTTCCAGTTCCACCTCGACGGTGCGGTACCCATCGGGTCGAAGGACGCCTCCGACCACAAGGGTTACCACGTCTACGCCCAGTTCAGCTTCACCTATTGATGGATCATGACCATGCGTAAGCACAGCACCGCCAGCGGCCGCGTTTCGCGCCAAACCTCACCCGTCCAGTCGCCCTCCGCGGGCAGCACGCTGCGCTTGCGCAAGACCTGGCCGATCAGCCTTTGCATCGGCCTGGTACTGGGCTCGGTGGTGGTCAGTGGCGACGCCCTGGCCGGTGGCCCCACCGGCGGTGTCGTGGTCGGCGGCTCCGGCACGATCAGCCAGAACGGCAACCAGACAGTGATCAACCAGGCCACCAACCGGCTGGCGCTGAACTGGCAGACCTTCAATGTAGGCGCCGACGAATCGGTGCTGTTCAACCAGCCGTCGCGATCGGCAGTAGCGCTTAACCGCATCCTCGATCAGAACCCCAGCCAGATCTTCGGCCGCATCAATTCCAACGGCCAGGTGTTCCTGATCAACACGCACGGCATCATCTTCGGCGCCACCGCGCAGATGAACGTGGGCGGCCTGCTTGCCAGCACGCTCGACCTGACGCCGGACGATTTCCTGGCAGGTCGCTACAAGGTCAACCTGGCCGGCCCCAGCGCCGGCATCGTCAACCACGGCCTGATCCGCGCGGCCAGCGGCGGGTCGGTCAGCCTGGTTGGCGGCAGCGTGCTCAACGACGGATTGATCTTCGCCAACTACGGCAAGATCAATCTCGATGGCGCCGATCGTGCCGTGCTCGATTTCGACGGCGACGGCCTCATCAACATCCAGATCACCGGCGAGCTCAAGCAACGGCTCGACAACCGCGAGGCGGCAGTCGCCAACCACGGCACCCTGGCTGCCGAAGGCGGCACCGTGGTGCTGCAGGCATCGGCGGCGAAGGATCTGTTCACCAACCTCGTCAACAACACCGGCGTGGTCGACGCCAGCGGCATCAGCACCGACGGCGGCGTGGTGCGCCTGGTCGGCACCGGCGGCAATGTACTGAGCAGCGGAACGATCGACGCCAGCGGCGCGCACGGCGGCAGCGTGCAATTGCTGTCGGACCGGAATGTTGGCGTCACCGGGGGCAGCATCAACGCCTCCGGCGCGCAGGGCGGTGGCAGCATCCGCGTCGGCGGTGGCTGGCAGGGCGGCGAAGGATTGCAGACCGCAGCGGCGACTTATGTCGCGCCCACCGCGAATCTGACGGCGGATGCGATCGGTTCGGGCAACGGCGGTTCGGTGGTGGTCTGGGGCGACCACGTCAACAACTTCTACGGCTCCATCAGCGCGCGTGGCGGCGCCCTTGGCGGCAATGGCGGCCAGGTCGAGACCTCGTCGCACGACGGCCTCACTGCGCAGGGCCACGTTGATGCGGCCGCCCCCCACGGTGTCACCGGCAAGTGGCTGCTCGATCCGCGCGATGCCGAGGTAGTCACTGGCGGTACCGGTACGCTCACCAGCGACGTATTTTCGCCCAGCTCCACGGTTTCCCAGA
>DATIMO010000443.1:0-4334 GCA_035475215.1 Acetobacteraceae bacterium
GGCTGGCTTGGCAGCCGAGCATGCGCTGGGCTGCGGCTATCGGCTGTGCCGCGGCGCTCGCATTGCTGTCGCTGGGCGGCAGCGGCGAGTTCCTGTACTTCCAGTTCTGAACGCGCGCATGGACCGGCCGATATCCGCCCGGACGCATCTGGCAGTCCTGGGTGGCGCTGCCGCATTGGCATTCGCACTGGTCTGGCTCTGGGTCGCTACGATGCCGCTGGCATTCCTGGAGCCGGAATATCCTGCCTGGTTGGCGAAGGAGCGCATGCTGGCGAGTTGCGACCTGGGGACCGTGCTGGTGGTAGGCGATTCTCGGGCGGCAGTGGATATCGAGCCGGGGCGGCTGCCGATACGGACCACCAATCTAGCCGTGGGCGGCGGCGAGCCGATCGAGGCGTACGCCGCGGTCCGGCGAGCCCTGGCCTGCCCGCGACTGCCGTCCCGCGTGATAGTTTCATTTGATGCCGGCCATTTCATGCAGCCGGACCTGTTCTGGGAACGCAGTGTAGGATTTGGTTTCCTGGACCAGACGGACCTGGAGGCGTTGCGGGAGGTGTCCGCCCGGCTGGGCGACGCTTCGATCTACGGAATGGCGCGCGAGGACGGATTGCCGGCGCGGTTGCGCAGTTGCCTGTATGCCGTTCGGTTTCCGTCGCTGTATTTCGGCAGCCTGCTGCGGGGCGGTGTGTTCCTGCGCTGGTGGGGCAACCGCGAGGCACTGGATCGGGCAATCGCGGCACGTGGGCAGTATTTCTTCGGCATCGCCGACGGATCGAATGAGATCGCGGTGGAGGGTCATCTGGGCCGCTTCGCCGCGCTTCCGGTACTGGACTGGTATTTCGACCGCATGCTGGCACTGCTGGCGGCGCGCGGCATTGACGTGGATTTCGTCGCTATGCCGACCAACGAAACCACCTGGCGCGCGGTGCGGCCCGAATTGACCGAGGGGTTCGCTGCCTATCTGGCAGGTTACGCCGCGCGGTATCCGAATTTCCATGTTGCCGGGACGGTGATGCCACACTGGCCGGATCGCTGGTTCGGCGATGCGTTCGCGCATCTCAATCCAGCCGGCGCGGCGCTGTTCAGCGAGCGGCTCGGGCGCTGGCTTGGCGGCGCGTTGTTGTCCGGCGAATCGGAATTCAGTGCTGCAGAACCGCAGGCATCCAGGTCTGTGCCCGACGCGCAAGCCGGTTCTCCGTCGTCTCTCCGTCGTAGTCGGGAGCCGATGGCGCCTGGCTGAACGCCGAGCGGTCGGTCAGTGCGTTGGTGTTGATCACGGCACGCAATCCGGCCGCGGTTTCGCAGATGGCGCCGATATAGACGCCGCATCGCCGGCAGATCAGGTAATCGGCAGTGCGCGAACCGAATCGGTAGTGTTCGACCATTGTCCAGTTGTTGGCGCTGATCTCCGCCAGGCCGCTTGGGTCGGAGACAGTACGAGTGGCGTGCGCGCGACAGAACGAACAGGCGCACGCGCGCAGTGGGTTGTCCGGCGGCGGTTTGGTCAGGCGCAGGTGGAGGTGGATGTTGCCGCAGTGGCAGCCGCCGGTGTGGTTCATCGGGGGATCATGACACAGCGCGGAGCGCGCGGGGGAGGGGATGGCGGGAAATGTGAAATCGTTCGTGGAACGGCCCCTGTCGATGGCACCCTCCCCCAACCCTTCCATAAGGGGGAGTCTGGTTTGGGATTTTCGTCGGCGGTGTCCCGAAAACGATCTGGTGACGATAACTGGGTAAATTCCTTGACCCCACCCCCACACCGCCAGCACTTTCCGCCAATCGTACCCCAGGGAGGATCCAACAATGTCCGATGCGCCCGGTTGGCCCGGTATTCCGCCGCGCTGGACGACCAGCGCCAAGACCGGCCTCGGCACGGCGCTGTCGCCGGTCAGCCGCGTATGGTTCACGATCAGCCACGGCATCCTGAACGAGATCTATTATCCGCGTGTCGATCAGGCCTGCACGCGCGATTTCGGCCTGCTGGTCACCGACGAAAGCGGGTTCTTCTCGGAAGAAAAGCGCGATTGCAGCTTCACCGTGGAGGCGCTGGAAGATGGAGTTCCCGCCTACAAGCTGACCAACACTCACGTTGGCGGCCGCTATCGAATCGTCAAACGCATTGTCACCGACCCGCGGCACTCCACACTGCTGCAGCGCATCAGCCTGGAAGGCACCAGCGAACCGCTGCGCCTGTTCGCGCTGCTGGCGCCGCATCTGGTCAACGGCGGAGCCCATAACACCGCCTGGATCGGCGACTACAAGGGCCACCGCATGCTGTTCGCCAGCGGCGACGACACATATCTCGCGCTGGGTGCCGACCGACCATTCTTTGACTGCTCCGTGGGGTTTGTCGGCGAAAGTGACGGCTGGAATCAGCTCAACGCGGCCGGCCACCTGACCGGACTTTATGACCGGGCGGAGAACGGCAATGTCGCGCTGACCGCCGAACTCGCGCCGGCGGACGAGCAGCCGCTGCTGCTGGCGTTGGGCTTCGGGCGCAGCGCGGCCGAGGCGGCGTTCCGGGTGCGCGCCAGCCTGCAGCGCACGTTCGAGAACGTGGTGGAAGAGTATGCGTCCGAATGGCGTGGTTGGCAGGCGCACCTTCGCTCATTGGACCGGCGCGCTGGTGCGCATAACAGCTATCGGGTCAGCACCTCTGTGCTGCGCGCGCATGAAAGCCCCGCATTTCAAGGAGCAATGATCGCCAGTCTGTCGATCCCGTGGGGCGCCACGAAAGGAGACGATGATCTCGGCGGATACCATCTGGTCTGGCCGCGCGATATGGTGCAGACCGCCGGCGGCTTCCTGGCGTGCGGCGCCGAGCAGGAGGCGCGCCGGGTGATGCGCTATCTCCGCGCAATCCAGGAGGCCGACGGAAGCTGGCCGCAGAACTGCTGGCTGGATGGCTCAGCCTATTGGGGCGGCGTGCAGCTCGATGAATGCGCGTTCCCGATCCTGCTGCTGGATCTGGCATGGCGGCAGGGCGTGATCCCGCGCCCGAACCTGAAGGTCTATTGGCCGATGTTGCGACGCGCCATCGGTTTCATTCTGAACCACGGGCCGGTGACGGCGCAGGACCGCTGGGAAGAGGATGCCGGCTACACACCGTTCACGCTGGCGGTGCAGATCTCCGCGCTGCTCGCCGCCGCCGACATTGCCGAGGCGGTGGATGCCGATGCCGCACCCGGCCTGCTGCGCGACACCGCGGATGCCTGGAACGCGCAGATCGAGGACTGGATCTACGTCTCTGGCACCCAACTCGCGGCCGAGTGTGGTGTTGCCGGATACTATGTCCGCATCGCGCCGAGCCTGGACGGAGAGGCACGCGCCGCGCCGCGCAATCTGGTGCCGATCCGAAACCGCGACGGCGACGGCAGCGTGTTGCCGGGGGATCAACTGATAAGCCAGGATGCACTGGCGCTGGTCCGTTTCGGCTTGCGTGCCGCCGATGATCCGCGCATCCGCGACACCGTCACGGTAATTGATCGGCTGCTGAAGACCGAGCTGCCGCAAGGCCCGGTATGGCGGCGCTACAATGGCGACGGATATGGGGAAAAGGCAGACGGCCGCGGCTACGACGGGACCGGTATCGGCCGTCCCTGGCCGCTGCTGACCGGAGAGCGGGCGCATTATGAGCTGGCAGCCGGCAATCGCGCCGAAGCGGAGCGGCTGCTGGGGGTCCTGGAAGCCTGCGCCAGCGATGGCGGTCTGCTGCCCGAGCAGGTCTGGGACGGCGATCCGATCCCGGCCCGCGAATTGTTCCCCGGCCGGCCCAGCGGTTCAGCGATGCCACTGGTCTGGGCCCATGCCGAGCATGTGAAACTGCTGCGCTCGTTGGCCGATGGCGCGGTGTTCGACATGCCGCCGCAGACCGTGCGCCGCTATGTGAAGAACCGCAACACGCCGCGGTGCCGGCCGTGGCGGCCTGATTGGCGGGCCGACACGGTGCCCGTCGGGCGGGTGCTGCGCATCGATCTGCCGGACGCGGCGATGCTGCACTGGTCGGCGGACGGATGGGACACGGTGACCGACAGTTACACGCAGGATACCGGGCTCGGGCTGCATATAGTGGAGCTGCCGACCGACACGCTTCCGGCAGGGACTCAGATCGCGTTCACCTGGCGCTGGCGTGCGAGCGGCGAGTGGGTGGGGCGTGATTACCTCGTGGTGGTGGAATAAGGGTCTCGTCGCATCCGGCAAGACAGGCGAGAAAAAAAGGGTTCACACGAAGGGCACGAAGGGTTCACGAAGGACCACGGAGGAATATCATTGGCGCGTCTTCGTGGCCCTCGGTGGATTCCTCGTGGTCTTCGTGTGAACCCTTCCTTCTGCTC
>DATIMO010000444.1:0-11303 GCA_035475215.1 Acetobacteraceae bacterium
GGCGAAACACCTTGTCCCGCTCGTCGGCAGGAATTCCGGGCCCATTATCCTGAACCCACAGCAGCACCATTCCATCCTTCCGCTCGGCCCCGATGCTGATGCGCGCGCCGCTGGGCGAGTGTCGGCAGGCATTCTCCACCAGATTGGCGAGCATCTGAATCAGCAGCTCACGCTGGCCCGGCAGGCTTACGCTTGCAGCGTGCCCGGTCAGGGTCTGCCCGCGTTCCTCGGCCGCCGGTTGATACAACTCCAAAATCGTTTCAATCAGCGTTCGGGTATCCAGCTCGTCCGTTTCCCCGTCCGTGGCGGCTTCGATCTCGGCAATCCGCAAAAGCGCGGCAAAAGTGTCGAGAAGCGTTTCCGTCTCGGCGATCGAGCGATCGATGGCTGCTTCATACTCCGCCACCGAGCGCGGCCGTCGGCGCAACTCATCCAACCGCGTACGCAGGCGGGTCAGCGGGGTGCGCAGATCGTGGGCGATATCGTTAGTAACCTGGCGCATTGCCGCCATGAGTTCGGCAATCCTGTCAAGCAGCGTGTTGAAGCCAGTGACAAGCTGGTCGAACTCATCGCCGGTACCGCGGGTGGGCAAGCGACGCGCGCGATTCCCGTACATGATCTCGTGTCCTGCATGGGCAACCATGGCGAGACGATGCAGCACGCGGCGGCTCATGAAGAACCCGCCGGCCAGCGCAAGCACCAACGTCAGCCCGGTTCCGACCGCGAACGCACGCGCTATCAGCTCGCTGAGTTCGTCCACGGCAAATGCGTCCTGTCCGACCAGAAGATAGCCGCCGTCCGGCAGCCGAACGCCGCGCGCAAAAACCGGATGCAAATCGCCGGACGTCGCGCTGGCTGGAGTGGGAACATTCAGCTCCAACCATCCTATCCTGGGTGGCTGCGATGCCAGATTGCCGGCAAGCCGATGGCCCGCCGCATCCTGCAGCACCAGATAGGCGCCCGGATTCTGTTCCACCGCATCGTTGACATTATGCGCCAGATCAGGCGAACCGGAGTTGCTCTGATCTTCAAGAATAGCTGCCAGACGAAGCGATATCGTGTTGCGGAGCTCTGCGCGCAGCGACCCCACCGCATACCACTCGATTGCCCCAAACAGCACCAGCACGCACGCAAGAAAGAGCCCGGCGAACAGCAGTGTCAACCGAAACGAGGAGGTGCGAACCAGATTACCCAGGCGCACGAATCGCGTAACCTGCACCACGCATGGTGTGGATCAGCTCGACCGGAAATCCCTTGTCGATCTTGCTGCGCAGACGGCTCAGGTGGCTCTCCACCACGTTGGTGTGGGGATCGAAGTGCAAATCCCAGACGCCTTCAAGCAGCATCGTGCGGGTAATCACCTGGCCGGCGTGACGCATCAGGTATTCCAGCAGCAGGTACTCCCGCGGTTGCAGCTTGATCTCATTTCCGCCCCGACGCACCGCGCGGGTCAGCCGGTTCAGCTCCAGATCACCGACCTGCAGCACCGGCGTCTCCGGTATCGCCATCGGACGCCGCCCCAGCGCTTCGACCCGAGCCGCAAGTTCCGCGAAGGCGAACGGCTTGATCAGATAGTCGTCCCCGCCCGCCTTCAGGCCGGCTACCCGGTCGAACACCCCACCCATCGCGGTGAGGAACAGGACTGGAGTTATGACCGCACCGGTGCGCAATGCATTGACAAGAGTCAACCCATCAACGCCGGGCAGCATACGATCCACGATCAGCAGGTCGTAGTCGTCACCAACAGCACGGAACAGACCGTCCCGCCCGTTGTCTGCGTGTTCAACAACGTGCCCAAGCTCGGTCAACCCATTGGATACGAAGTCTCGGGTCTCCGTATCGTCCTCGATGAGCAGAATGCGCATTCCTTGCTCCGTCAAAAGGGGAAAAGTGCAGCAACTGCCGTTGCCGATCGGTGGATCGCATTATGGGAATTGGCGATTTTTCGAATTCTCGTTCTGACCCGTGTCCGGTTTACCAATCGACATCGTCCGGCCAAGCGCGCCCCAACCGATAGCGCCCCATGTCTTTCGCGGCATCGGCGGCTGGCGCCGGGCAGAGGAGTATCAAGCAAATGTATCGACTGATTGTGATGTGCACCGCTCTTACGGGACTGATGGCGGGTGGCGCAATGGCGGGCCCGGCCGCGGGCTACGAAAACGCGGAAATTGCCGGGGTGCAAGCGGCCGCGGTTGCGCCAGAGATGGCGATCCAGGCGGCCGAGGGCAAGCTGCGGGGCCGCGCCGTATCATTCGGACTGGAAAAGACCGCTACGGTGAATGCCTATGAGGTGACGATCGCCTCCAATGGCACGCTGCAGACGGTGCAGGTTGATCCGACCACCGGCGCCGTGATCGGGGTAATTCCAGCCGGTCCGGATTCCCTGGCCGCTGATGGTCTTCCGGCCAACGCGGTCGGTCGCGCAATCCAGGAACCGGTGAGTCTCGCCACAGCCGTGCGAAACGCGCAGAACGAAGGGCATGGCCGCGCTCTTGAAGCCGGCTATGCGGTGCGTCACGGGCAGATGGCGATTGATGTCGATGTAATCCGAGACGGAGCCACACACACGCTCACGGTGGACTCGCGGAGTGGGCAGGTGGCGCAGGCCACGCCCGACCAGACGGAACAGCACGAGAACCATGCCGATAATGACGCGGACCAGACCGGCGGACCTGACGCCGACTGACGACGCGGCAAGCGGGCGGGGTACACGGTTCCGGAGGACAGATCGCCACTCCGGCGATGCGCTCAGTCCAGAAAGAACGGCGTCTCCCCCGTCCCTTGCAACACCACGTCGAACCGGTAGCCCTGTGCTCCGGCGTCATCCAGTTCGGGCGCCCGCCGCGCCTGCAACCGTTCGCGCAATTCCGGCGATACCGCCGACAGGACCGGGTCGGACCCGGCGCCGAAAAACAGCGTCGTCGTCAGCCGCCGCATGATGCCGGACGCGAGCAGCATCATGTTGACATGCGGCAGTCGTGTTCCGGCAACGTTATCCGATCGCGGTCCTGGCATCACGGTGCGAAACCGATACCATCCATCCGCATTCGTGGCGCAGCGCCCCCATGCCAGGAAATTCGGATCCGCATCCGCGGCCCTGGGGTCCGCCGGATGTGCGAACAATCCATCCGCATCGGGTTGCCAGATCTCCACCACCGCGTTGCGCACCGGCTGATCACCCGACTCCCGCACCCGGCCCGCCAGCACGATCGGCACTCCGCGCACCGATCCGGCCCGCGTCAGGTCGTGGTTGTCTGCTTCAGCCAGCACGCGCGGAAAAAACGGTCCGATCGTCAGCAGCACTGTCGGGTCGAGACGCTTTGCCATCGATTCAGCCGTGGCCACGCAAGACAATCGTGTGCTCGAACGTCAGTGCCTCACCGCTCTCCTGCTCCGGCGGCAGCGCCCGAGCGATCAGCCAGGACCGTGCCTCCGCATCCTCGGCCGCGTTCAGTATCATGTCGAACTGATTGAGCGGATCATCGGGAAAATGCATCTGGGTAATCATCCGATCCATCCAGCTCGGTCCCACGATGGAAAAATGGATGTGCGGCGCCCGCCACGAACCCGGAGAAACCCGATACGGCCCCGGCTTGACGGTGCTCAGCTCGAACACGCCATCCTGATCCGTCAGCAACCGTCCGCTACCGGGAAAATTGGGGTCCAACGGTGCGTCGAACGCGTCGTCCTCATGCAAATACTTGCCGGACGCATTGGCGTGCCAGACCTCCACGAGTGCACCGCCAATCGGCACTCTGTCCTGATCGACCACGCGACCGCGCACCAGAATGCGCGGCCCCTGCGCGCGCGGACCGTTCGGAACCATCCGGGTCAGGTCCGTCCGGCTTGCCGGCAGCCGGCGATCGAGCCCGACCGGGCCTGTCAGCTCGGTCAGCGTCAGCGGTCGCGGGATCAGCGGCGCATCCGGCGTGCGGCTGAAGGTGCGCGTATACCCAGGCACGCGGTGACGCGATTGTAGCCTGTCCTCATAAGGCTCATAGGCCTTGTCAGCCATGGGTGAGTCCTCGCAGATTTGGCGCCGTCGGAGTTGAAACTACGCCCGGACCGATCTGGCCTCAACCGGCGACCACGCTTCAAGCCGAACAGCGGGATCATCATTCCATGGATATTGCACCCCAATCAGACCTCCCATTGCATCAACGCCTCGGCGGCGCGCTGCGGAACCAGGTGCCGGTCATGCCTCCGTCGCAAATCATCATCAGCGCAGAAACCAGCATCGCCGACCTGATCCGATCGCTGCGAGAAAAAGCGGAATCACCGCGCATCGCCCTGCACCTCGCCGGACAGTTCGAGGCGGCCGATCTGGGGCCGCTGTTGGAGGCTTCGCATCGCCTGGCCCTGGCTTATGTTGCGGACCCCTGCGCGAACGCCGCCGCCGCCTGCAACGCGTTTGCCGGCGCGCGCGTGCCGTTGGCCCTGACCGCGCATTGTTACGATCGAGTCGACTTGGTCGCGGTCATGACAAACAGCGCCTTCCAGATACTGCTCATCGACCCGATCGCGATCGGTGGGCCGGATCCAGTGCGTGCGCTGGCGGTGCTTGCCGAATTATGCGGTATCGAGGTCGGCATCGATGCCCGCAATGAAGATGAACAGCAGGCAGCCTCCGCAGCCGGTCTCTCCGCGACGTTGGAATCCTGCACTCGCCCGCTGCTTCTTTCGGCCGATGCCGCCCAGAAACTGGTCGGCACGACGAACACCATCACGCTAAGCCGCCACGCCGCGGCGCTGCTCGAAATAGCACATATCCGACTGCGACGAGTGTCCGTGCCGATGCGCCAACTCTACGTCAGCGCCATGTACATGCGCCGCACGACCGAACGCATCATTATTGAAATCGAAACCACCGATGGCCAGACCGGTTTCGGCGAAACCAACGGCACCCCGGATGTGGCCGCCATCTGCGCGGAAATGGCACGCAAGCTGCTCGGTCACTCCCCGCTCGACCACCTGAGCCTGCGCCGAACCTGTGTGGGACCGATGACCGCCAGTCGTAACGGGCTGCGCGACTGGTCCGCCTGGGCGGGGTTGGAGATGGCGCTGCTCGACTGGCGCGGGCGCCATCTGGGCCAGCCGCTGCGGTCGCTGCTCGGCCCGGGCGGCGCCGACAGTCACGAGGTGGTTTGCCACATCCCGGCGCTGATGCTCGATCAGCCGGTGAACCGGCGCGATCTGCCGCGCCTGTTCGCTGATCCCGGCCGCCGCCGCCAAGTCGTGGAGCACACGTTGCACCAGCGGCAGCAATGCGGCTTCACGGCGTTCAAGATCAAGAGCACCGGCACCGACCCGGACTGGGATGTCGCGGTGTTGCGCGACCTGCGCGCCGCGCTCGGGCCCGATGTGAAACTGCGCTGGGACCCCAATGCGAACTATCCGCCCGCCGAGGCCGCCGCTCTTGCCCAGCGTCTGGAAGAACTGAAGCTCGAGTTCTACGAGGACCCGACGCGCGGCATCGCCGGAATGGCGCAGGTTCGTGGACATGTCTCCACCCCGCTGGCGACCAACATGTGCGTCATCACCTTCGACCATCTGTCGCACGCCATCCGGCAGCCCTGCGTCGATGTCGTGCTGGCCGACGTGGTGATGTGGGGCGGGCCGCAGAGCATCGTCGATCTGGCAGCCGTGGCGCCGCTGTTGGGCCTGGACCTGACGATCCACAGCGCCTTCGAGGTGGGCATCGGCACCGCGATGAACCTGCACTTGGCAGCCGCGCTGCCCCCGATCCGCCGGGCAATCGATTTTGGACTGGAAAACATGGAACAGGAGCTGATCACCCCGCGTATCCCCGTCCGCGACGGGCGGGTACGTGCGCCGGACGGGCCGGGGCTCGGCGTGACGCCTGACTGGGACCAGATAGGGCGCTGCCTGATCGAGGACGTTACGATCGCGGTGTAGGCGTCGCGGCCTGCTGCACAGTGCCTTGCCCCTGCAACGGCACCACCTTTCCGCTCAGTGCGTTTCCACTGAGTTGCACCGGATCATCGCTCAGGTTGCGCACGAACAAGGTCTCGTGCTCATTGTTGTTGGTGAACTTGTTGTCACGGATCACCAGCGTGCCGGATTGCTGCTTGCCGCGCCGTTCTTCGCCGATCGCTATGGCCGTGCTCCAGTTCTGCGCCTTGGGGCCCTTCTCAATCGTGTTCCGCTCGATATCAGCATCCCCACCATTGGGGATGTCGATCTCGTAGCTGGCGGTGCCATCCGGCCCATCCTCGATGGTGTTGCCTTTGATCACGGTCTTCAGGGCGCGGGATTTCACATGATGTCCCACCATCTGCTCGAAGAACCGACTGTTCTCGACGTCCAGCAGATCGATATGCCCGACATAGACCCCATGCGCGCAGCCGCTTCCAGCGCAGGTTCCGTTGCGCTCGAAATCGCTGTTCAGCACGCGGATCGTACTGCCACGCTTGTGTCCGGCCAGAATGCCTTCCTCGTTATCCAGAAACCGTACCCCGTCCACCGTCAGGTTATAGCCCTCCGCACGGATGCCCGCGCCGTTTCGGTCGGGAACATGGGCGTGCTGCAGCGTCAGGTTCCGGATCGTGATGTCGTCCCCCTTGGTCACCAGGATCGCCTTGCCGCCGCACGTCCGATCGGTCAGCACCACCCCCGGCCCAGTACCGGCGATGGTCACATTGCTCGACTTCACCACCGCACAGTCCCGGTAAACGCCTGGATCGATCAGGATCGTATCCCCCGAGGATGCCTCGGCGACCGCCTGACTCGGCAGCTTCAGCTCATGCGTCGGTCCGACCATCAGCACGCTCGGCGCGCAACCTGCCAGCAGGACGATTAGTCCGGCCGCGAACACGCCAAGCGCCTGTCGTCCAGCAAAGGGCATTCCGTCCTCCGGGTCCGCCAACTTCCAGCCATACCAGTCTGCAAAGGCAAATGCGACCGCTCCGACAACCGCATGTTAACCCGGTTGGGGTGTGATGTGGCGGAGACAGGAAGCCTCCGATGCCTGACGGCGTGCCGCACATCGCAATATCCGATACCCACGGGCTGACCGATCATGTCTGGCAATTGACCGGCGGTCCGGCTCCGGCAGCAGGGGCGCATCTGATCCCGCTGCCGAGCGGGCGCATCGGGGCCGGATGGGGCACCGGCCTGATCACATGGGAAATCGCCGACCGACAGCTCCGGGTAATGGATCAGGCTGGCACGGCGCGGGCGGTCTTCGATTGCGCCGCCGCGGCGGCACCTGCACTGTTCGGCAGTGCCGCGTCCGGCGATCAGGCATGCCGTCTCGATCGTCTTCGGCCGCTTCCGCTGCCGGTCACGGCTGAAGCTCCCCCCATTCCAGGCGCGCGGCGTAACCTTGTTATTCTGCGGGCCGGCGCGGATTCGCTGCACGCGGCCTGGCTGCACGATTGTCCGGACGATGCGCGCAACTGGGATCTTTGCCTCTGCACCTATGCCACCGATGTGCCACAGACGCGGTCGGAGCACCGGTTTCACATCTCTGGAAGTAAATTCGAAGGGCTCGCCGCGCTGCTCGCCAGCCACGATTTTTGGCTCGCCTATGACTACGTATGGTTTCCGGACGACGACCTGCTGGCCCACTGGAGGGACATCAACCGGCTGTTCGCGTTGTGTCGCAGCCACGATCTGGCGCTCGCGCAGCCTTCGCTTCAACCAGGCAGCTTCGCCAACCATCCGATCACATTAAGCACCGATGGGCTTCTTCTGCGCTTCACGTCATTCGTGGAAATCATGGCGCCGGTCTTCTCCCGAGCCGCCTTGCGCCGCGCCGCGCCGACGTTTGCGCTCAACGCCAGCGGTTACGGGCTGGATCATCTCTGGCCGGCCATGATCGACGCGCCACCCAACGCCATCGCCGTGCTTGATGCGGTCTCTGTTCTGCACACACGCCCGATCGGTGCCAGTTACGACCAGCAGCGCGCAATGCGGGATGGCTGGGCCATCGAGGATGCTTTCCACCAAGTCAATCGGTACGAGATCAGCGGAGCGATTACCATATGCCCGGCTGGTCACGCCAAACGGCACGGAGTCATCATTGCGGACCGTTGAAACCAGTCAAAGGAGTGTCATGCGCGCCCCAAGCCCCCTTCTCGTCGGCGACATCGCCCAGGCCGTCGCGGAATTGCGGGCCGCGCCGGTTGAACTTCTACTGAACGAGGATTGGCTCGAAAGGGACTTTTTGCTGCGGCTTGGCCTTAACGACGAAATGCTGGAGGAATTTCCGGTCGAGCTTTATTCGTGCTGCGGGCATGGCCTGAAATCCTGGCAGTATCCGCGCCAGTTCAGCCGATATCTGCGATTCCTCACCAGCCGCAATATCCGCAGCTATGTCGAGATCGGCAGCCGGCACGGCGGAACCTTCATCATCACGGTCGAGTATCTGGACAGATTTGCCGCAATCGGCCGCGCCTGCGCGATCGATCTGGAAGAAAGCCCAATCCTGCGCCGCTACCAGCAGGAGTTCCGGGATTTTCACTACCACATCGGCTCCAGCCAGGAACCGTCAGGCCGCGAAATGCTTCGTGCCGGGTGGGACCTGGCGCTGATCGACGGCGATCATTCGCGACAAGGGTGCTGGGCTGACTATCAGACGCTGAAGGATAACGCGCGGACCATCGCGCTGCATGACATTGTCAACGACAACTGCCCCGGCGTGGGGGAGGTCTGGCGCCACATCCGCAGCATCATGCCTGCCGCGCGCGTCTTCGAGCAGGTCGATCAGTACCGTGAGGCGTACGAGCGCACCGGCAAGCGTTTCCTGGGTATAGGTGCGGTCGCCTTGGCATGAACCACATCCCCCACGCGCCACAAAGACACCGAGCTGCCATCAACGATCTGGTCATCGCCCGATACAATGAGCCGCTGGAATGGGTGCAACTGGTTCCGCCTGGTTTTCGCATTCACATTTACAACAAGGGTGAGCCGATCACCTCGAAGCCGGTGCAGATGCGCGCGCACGTCACCGATTGCCGCAACGCCGGCCGCGAATCGGAGACGTATCTGACTCACATGCTCGAACACGCACCGGGCTCGGGTGATTTCACCGTGTTCTCCCAGGGCGACCCGTTCGAGCACAGTCCGGATTTTCTCGAATTGCTGGACCGGATCCAGGAATGGCAGCCCATTCAGCCGCTTTCGTGGTGCTGGAAGGATTCGGCAAATATCCCTCCGCCCGCTTTGCTGCGGACTGACAAGGCAGCACGCCCGCTCCGGGTCCGCCCCGAACTGTTCTCGCTGGCAACGTGGAATCCGATCGAATTCATCGATGTCGGCGCTGCACGAACCGGGCACGCCTACCGGACCGTATGCCGCTTGCCGGAGGGCACGAACCTCGCCAGCCACTTTTTCGCGAGTTGCGGGTTGGCGGATTTGGCCGAACGCGCCGCCGATTTTCTGGTCGGGCGATTCTCGTATGGCGCCATATTCGCGGTGGACAACCACCTGATCGCGGAGCTGCCCGCCGCAGCACTGTGCCGCATGCGCGAAGCCGCGCTCGGGCCGGCCTGTTACGGCTATGTGATCGAGCGCATCTGGCTGCACTTGTTCGGTGAACCGTTCGCGTTGCCCGCCCCGCGGATTTCTGCGCATTGTCCTGCGGTACCCTGACTGCAACAACCACCCCATGAATACTGCATCGCTCGCAGAACTTTGACGGCACGGGCCGGTTCAGCTCATTGCGCGGCGATCACGGTCACGCCAGTCTGCCGGCCAATAGCGTCATGCCTCGCCACCGAAGCCGGCAAACGTCAAATTGAAGCCCGCCCTTGTCGATCCGGTGGCAGGGTGCCTGACAACACCAAGAGGTTGGACAGGACACGATGAGGACGAGCGACCTGGAGCATATGCCGGCCGCGCAGCAATTCTCGACGACGGCGGGACCCAAGCGGATCCTGCTCGTGGAGGATGACCTGCACGTGGCGGAAACCCTCGCGGAACTGCTCGAGCTCGACGGATATCAGGTCTGCGTCGCGCACGACGCCCTGACCGGCCTGCATCAATTGGCCCGGCAACCGGTGGACCTCGTCTTGTGCGATCTGACATTGCGCGGTGACATGGACGGGTTTGGTTTCGCGGCAGCCTGCCGCGCCGATCCGATGCTGCGGCTGCTGCACCTTCTAGCGGTTTCTGGTTATGACCGACCCGAGGACCGTCGTCGTGCCCAAGCGGCGGGATTCGATGACTTGGTGGGCAAGCCCGTGGATCTTGAGCGCATCCATGCCGCAATCGACGAAGGCCGCCGGGCCTGCTGAGGCCAAGCGTCTGGAAATCGCCGGCCTGATCCGTCGGACCTGACACCAAACAGCCCGATCCAGTAGTGTCGTCCTCCATCAAGTGGAGGAACCCCATGCGCGTCTCGATGGTGCTGCCGGTCGCTGACTGGCGCGCGTGCGCGCCGGCTGCGCGATCGGCCGAGGCCGACGGGATTGATGCTCTCCAAAGCAACGAACTCCGACATGATCCGTTTGCGCCGATCGCGTTCGCCGCCTTGGCAACCGAGCGCGTCCAGCTCGCCACGTCGGTCGCCATCGCATTTCCGCGCAGCCCAATGATCGTCGCGAATCAGACCTGGGACCTGCACCGCCACTCGCATGGGCGATTTGTGTTGGGCCTCGGTAGCCAGGTGAAGGCGCACAACGAACGGCGATTCAGTGTTCCCTGGGTGGCTCCGGCGGCGCGAATGGGCGAGTACGTGCAGGCGCTGCGGGCCATCTTTCGCTGCTGGGAATGGGGCGAGAGGCTGAATTATAAGGGCAGGCACTACAACTTCACCTTGATGACACCGGAGTTCACCCCGGAACCGGTCGGCCTTCCCCTGCCTCCGATCGCCGTCGCGGCGGTCGGAGCACTGATGCTGAAGACCGCCGCCCGGCACGCCGACAGCGTGCGCCTGCATGGTTTCGCCACGCGCCGCTACATGGAGCAGATCGTCCGCCCGCTGCTGCAAACCGAGCTTGCCGCGGTCGGCAAGTCGTTCGACCAATTCGAGGTGACCGGCGGTGGCTTCATCGCCACGGGTCCCGATGAAGCGGCCGTTCGCGCCGCCGCGGAGAAGATCCGGTACCGGATCGCGTTCTACGGATCCACACCGGCATACCGTTCGGTTTTCGATCTGCACGGACTGGGCGACCTCGGTATCCGCCTCAATGGCCTGTCGCGCGAGGGCAAGTGGAACGAGATGGCGGCACTTATTTCCGATGACACCCTGGACCTGTTCTGTGCGCGGGCACCCTATGAAGGACTGGCCGAGGCCGTGGCGCAGCGGTTCGGCGACGTGACCGATACCGTGACAGTCG
>DATIMO010000445.1:0-4306 GCA_035475215.1 Acetobacteraceae bacterium
TTTTAGGAGATCGTCCAATGCCGACCACGATCAAAGACATGCTGGCTGCCGCGAATGCAGCAGTGCCCCGGCTGCAGCCAGCCGAAGTCCGCAAGCTAATGGACGCGGACGACGTGCTGATTGTCGATGTCCGTGATCCGACCGAGGTGCAAACCAGCGGCAAGGTCAAAGGCGCCGTCAACGTCTCGCGCGGGATGCTGGAATTTCGCGCCGATCCGGAAAGCCAGTACCATAACCCCGCGTTCCAGAAGGATAAGCGGGTGGTCCTCTATTGCGCGTCTGGCGGGCGATCGGCACTCAGCGCCAAGGCGCTTCAGGACCTCGGCTACAAGTCGGTCTTCAACGCCGGCGGATTCAAGGAACTCGCCGACGCCGGATTGGACACCGAATCTGCCTAGGATCGGCATCGCCGGGATCCAGGATGGGAGAGTTGACGATATGATACTAAATCATGCCATCCGCGATTTCCGCCTGGAAACCGGCGTCGTGCTTCCCCGCGCCGACATCGCGTATCTCACCCGCGGAAGCCTCGCGTCCGACGGCCGCAACGCCATCCTGGTAACGCACGGCTACACATCGGGACCACAGATGATCGAGGGCGGGGCTGCGGCGTCCGAAGGGTCCTGGGGGCGCCTGGTCGGAGCGGGCCGGCCGATCGATACCGACCGATATTTCGTGGTCGCTTCCAACATGCTGGGATCGTCATTCGGCTCCACTAACGCCGCCAGCAAAGACCCGGCGACTGGCAAGCCCTACGGATCGCGCTTCCCCGAAATCAGCCTCGGCGACATCGTCGCCGCCCAACACGACCTGCTGGGCCATCTGGGCGTGCAGCACCTGGTGGCGGTGATCGGTCCTTCCTACGGCGGGTTCCAGGCCTTCCAATGGGCCGTGGACCATCCGGATTTCATGCACGGCATCGTGCCGGTGGTGACCGCACTGAAAGCCCCCGTGGACAGTGTTGAACCGCTGCTGGCCCGGTTGGCCCAGGACCCGAACTGGAACGGCGGTGATTACTATGGTCGCGGCGGTGTCGTTGCCACGACGACCGAGATGCGGATCGAGACGCTGAAGCAGTATGGGATCGAGGCGGAGCTGGCATCGCGGTTCTCCGATCAGGGTGCACGCGAGGCGGAAATCCGGCGCATGGCGCGCGCCTGGGCGGAGCAATTCGATGCCAACTCGCTGGTGATACTGCGCAAGGCGATGCTGCGCTATAACGTCGAACCGGCGTTGCACCGCATCGCGGCACGCGCGCTGTATGTGCTGTCCAGCACCGACAACCTGTTCCCGCCGAGCCTGGCGCCTGATGTGATCGGAAAGCTGCGGGCCGCCGGAGTGCAGGCGGAGTATTTCGAACTGCACAGCGATTTCGGGCATCTGGCATCAGGACTGGATGCGGAGAAGTGGGCGCCCGCACTTGCTGAGTTCCTGTCCGGTCTGCCCACCTGACGCCAGTTCTGTTGCGCGCCAGCATCCCTGTTTTCATTGGCAATCGGCTGGACAACATCCTAAACTGAGCCCTTCCTTCCTGTAAGGGAGTGTCGTGATGCGGACACCGGCGCACGATGCATGGATCAAAGATCTGTTTGGCCTCGATCCCGCCAGCTACGATCCCGGCGGCGGTTCAGCCGGACCACCCGTGTTGAATGCCGCGTCCGGACCACCGGCCGCTCCGATCGACCCAAAGCTTCAGGACGGCTCGCTGGTCGATCAAAGCAAGCTCAATTTCCCACCGGCAATCGAACTGCAGCAACTCAAGCGGGACATCGCGGCCACCCGCGTACTGATCGACAAGGCGCTGCTTGCGGAAGGCGACCTGTACGGCATCGCCGCGAACACCGGCGTGGACCTCGCCAAGCCGCAGGACGCCGCCGACAAGCTGAAGAAATCCGCGGCGCCGCTCAGCAAGCAGGACCGCGCCGAGATCGAACAATGCCTCAATCAGATCAACGCCCAGCGCGGCGTGATCGAGAACATCTTTCACCAGATGGAAGCCGCTCGGGAGTCACTCGCCGCGGCCATCGATCAGCAGCAGCAGTTACCGGATCAGGTCGCCGAATCGCCGGACCATAAAGGCTGGGCCGAGGCGGGCGACGTGCTTGAGCATATCTGGGACT
This sequence comes from Acetobacteraceae bacterium, assembly GCA_035475215.1. Taxonomy (GTDB): domain Bacteria; phylum Pseudomonadota; class Alphaproteobacteria; order Acetobacterales; family Acetobacteraceae; genus DATDIC01. Next base: position 2,121 of record DATIMO010000445.1, read on the forward strand.
ACGTCAACACGATCACCAGCGCCGGCCTGGATGCGCCGATCGCCGTGTTCATGCACGCGCTTGCCGGCACAGACGTTCTGAAGGACACGATCAAGGGCCTGCCTGGTGATCCTGTCGATCAGTTGCAGGAACGGGTCGAGGCGCTGGAACAACAGGTGGAACAACAAAGAACCGCGCTCAACAGCGTCATCGACACGTTGAAAGGCGCGGCGGCCCAGGCGGCCAAGAACGCCACATTGCAACTGACCCGCACGCTTGACGACTACATGCACGCCTTGCACGCCTACGCCAATGAGGTCGCAACCTGCGCCAAGCTGTTTGCCGGCGTAGCGGCGCGGAAACCCGGCGGCGGACGAACCTCGAGGGACGGCGGCCAGGACGCGGCCCGCATCATCAGCGCCTACCAGGCGGTTCTGGATGCGGCGGGCGCCTCACAGATGGCACGCAGCGCCTTGCTGACCCACACGCTGTCGCCCCGAAGATACAAGTATTGGGCAGACCTGCTAGTGCCGCTCGGAACTCCCGTATTCGATGCCCCCGACACGCCGGACAGCATCATCGCCGAGGACATGATCGTGTACGCCAAGGGTGGCCGGCAGAACCTGTTTCGCGAAACCCGTAATACGATGGAGGATCTCTCGACCGTGGTCGGGCGGGTGGCAGAGGTGTATGATTCCGGCGCCAAGCTCGATACGCAACTCGATGCCTGGTCGAAGGCGATGAAAGCGGTCATCGGCCTGTAAGTTCTCGGCCCCAATGCATTGAAACCTTGGGTTGCATGACGCATATCGGCCCCCGCAACGGAGGGCTGAAATGGACGACGTGACTCAAACACCCCAGGCGGAGACCCACTCTTTCGGCGCCGAGGTCGGGCGCCTGCTCGATCTGGTGGTTCATTCGCTTTACTCCGAACGCGAAATCTTCCTCCGCGAGCTGGTCGCCAATGCCGCCGATGCCATGGATCGCAGGCGTTTCGAGGCGTTGACCGATCCCGCCCTGGCGCCCCCCGCTGAAGCCAAGATCCGCCTGGTACCGGATAAATCGGCCCGCACGCTGCTGATCGCCGACGATGGCATCGGCATGGGCCGTCAGGAGCTGATCGACAATCTCGGCACCATCGCGCGTTCCGGCACCCGTGCGTTCGGTGACGCCCTGGCCGCGGCGAAGCCGGAAGACCGGCCCAACCTGATCGGCCAGTTCGGCGTCGGCTTCTACTCAGCGTTCATGGTTGCCGACCGGGTGGAAGTGACATCCCGCAAGGCCGGGTCGGAGGAAACCTTCACCTGGGCCTCGGAAGGCGCCGGCGCCTTCACACTTGCCCCGGCAAGCCGCGAGCATGCCGGCACCGACGTGGTGCTGCACATCAAGTCGGACGCCGAGGAATTCCTGGACCTGATGCGGCTGGAAGCGATCGTCCGCAAATGGGCCGACCACATCACCGTGCCGATCACCATCGCCCGCGACGGCAAGGACCAGCCGGCAAACGAAGGCACCGCGCTGTGGCGCAAGCCGAAATCCGAGGTCAGCGAGGCGTCCTATAACGAATTCTACCGCCATCTGGGGCACATCTTCGATACGCCCTGGGCGACCCTGCATTGGCGTGCCGAAGGCATGCTCGATTTCGCCGCTCTGCTCTTCATCCCCGGCACGCGACCGTTCGATATCCTGGAAAACGACCGCGAGTCCCACGTCCGTCTGCATGTCCGGCGCATGTTCATCACCGAGAAGGCCGAGCTGCTGCCGAGCTGGCTGCGCTTCGTGCACGGTGTGGTCGATACCGAGGACCTGCCGCTGAACGTATCACGCGAGATGCTGCAAACGACCCCTGTGCTGGCCCGCATCCGCAAGGCGCTGGTCGGCCGGGTGCTGTCGGAACTGAAATCGAAGGCGAAGGAGGAAGGCGGGGACTACTCGACGTTCTGGGAGAATTTCGGGCCAGTGCTGAAAGAAGGCGTCTGGGGCGACACCGAGCACCGGACCGAATTGGCGGCGCTGCTGCGGTTCCGCTCGTCCACCCAGGACGGTTGGACGTCCTTGCCGGACTACGTGAACCGAATGCAGCCCGGCCAGGAAACGATCTATTACCTCACCGGCGATGACACCGAGGCGTTGCGCGTCTCGCCGCAGTTGGAGGGTTTCCGGGCCAAAGGTTTCGAAGTGCTGCTGATGGCGGACTCGATCGACGC
>DATIMO010000446.1:0-3587 GCA_035475215.1 Acetobacteraceae bacterium
GCCTGGCGAATCGCCCCGGAGATGTTGCGATACCGGCTGGCCTGCCGCACCTGCCGCTTCAGACCGGCAAGTTGCGTCTCGAGTTGCCCCCGCAGATCTTCGGCCCGCGCCAGATTCGTCTCGGTGGCCCGCAGCTTCAGCGCCGCCTCATGCCGGCGTGCGTGGAGGCCGGTAATGCCGGCCGCTTCCTCCAGCACGGCCCGCCGTTCCTCCGGCCGGGCGGCAACCAAGGCACTGACCCGCCCCTGACTGACCATCGCCGAGGCGCGCGCGCCCGAAGCCAGATCGGCGAACAGCGTCTGCACGTCGCGCGCCCGCACCTCTTTTCCGTTCACCCGAAAGGCGCTGCCGGTGCCACGCTCGATGCGCCGGACGATCTCCAGCTCCGGCTGTTCATGAAACGGTGGTGGTGCGGCGCCTTCGGCCTCGTCCAAGGTCAGCGTGACCTCGGCGATGTTGCGCGATGGACGGCCGGCGGTACCGGCAAAGATCACGTCCTCCATCTCGCCGCCGCGCAGATTGCGGGCGCTGGCTTCCCCCATCGCCCAGCGCAGCGCCTCCACAACGTTGGATTTGCCGCACCCGTTGGGTCCGACGATCCCGGTCAGGCCGGTGCGGATCTCCACAGTGGCCGGCTCGGCAAAGCTCTTGAACCCGGCGATGCGTAGGCGTGAAAAGCGGACCGGCAAGGTTTGCTCCGTTTCAGGAGACGCCCGGCAGCAGCTTGACGAAGTCGGAGTAGCTCATCTCGCCGGAATACTTCTTGCCGTTGACCACGAAGCTCGGAGTCGCGTCGATCTGATATTTTTTCTCGGCGTTGTTCTGCTGCGCCAGGATCCAGCTCTGTAACGCTGAATCGCCGATCGCGGCTTCAAAGGTCGGGCGGTTCATCCCAGCCAGCGCCGCCATGTTCCACAACTCCTTGGTGGAATCGACCCCCTGTGCGAACGCCCAGCGATCCTGGCTGGCAAACAGCGCCATGATGAAGGGTTCATAGCGGTCCGGCGGCAGCGCGCGCGCCACCATTGCCGCCTGCAACGCCACCCGATCGAGCGGAAAATCCTCGAAAACCCAGATCACCTTGCCGGTGTCGATCAGGTCCTTGCGGATCTGCGGAAAGGTTTCCTGAGCGAACCGGGCACAATGCGTGCAGGTGAGCGAAAACCACTCCGATACCCGGTTCTTGGCCTGTGGACTGCCCAGCGCACGCTCGGTTTCCCAGGCGGCGGTCTGGATGGCCGTGGCCCCTTGGGCCTGCGCCAGGGCTGGCATCGCTGATCCAGCAGCGACGAGAGCAAGCAGATGGCGACGGTGGATTGTCATGAAACCCTCTGAATATACGGCATTCTAGGACCTTTCGGATGGCGTCGTCGAGACCCGCTCCAGCACCGCCCGCCCAAGTGCAGACAGCGCGTCGCGCAACGCACCAGATGGCAAATGCGCCACTGCCGCTGCGGCGGCTTTTGCTGTTGCCGGGTCGGGACGTCGCGCGGTCGGGGCCGGTGCAGGGGCGACTGCGGTCTGGACAAATCGCAGTCGCTGCACGGCCTGGGCGCCGAGATGCCCGTTGATGCGGGCCATCAGCTCGGTGCTCAGGTGCTGCAACTCGATCGCGATCGGTCCGGCGCAGGCCAGCGTCAGCGTCCCGGAAACCAGCCGGCGCGGCGTGGTGACCGCGGCCAGCGCCGGGCCGATGATGTCCGGCCAGTCCGCCAGCATCTGCGCCGCCGCGGGTGAATGCCGCCGGAACGCCGCACGCGTGACGCGCGGCAACAGCAGCCCCACCGATTGCGGACCGTAGACGCGCCGTTCGGTCGTCGTCATACCCGCCGTGATGTCTTTCCCCGCCATCGCCGCGCCCCTGCTTGCCTGGTACGACCGACACCGACGCAACCTGCCCTGGCGTGCCGGGCCGGGCGAGACGCCCGACCCGTACCGGGTATGGCTGAGCGAGGTCATGTTGCAACAGACCACCGTAACCGCCGCCATACCCTACTACGAGCGGTTCGTCAGTCTGTTCCCAACGATCGAGGCCGTGGCCGCCGCGCCGCTGGACGCGATCCTGGTCGCCTGGGCCGGACTTGGCTACTACGCGCGGGCGCGCAACCTGCATGCCTGCGCGCGTGCCGTCGTTGCCCTGGGCAGGTTTCCGGTGGAAGCAGCGGATCTTCGGCGGCTGCCTGGGATCGGCCCATATACCGCCACCGCAATTGCCGCGATCGCCTTTAGCCGACCCGGGATTCCGGTTGACGGCAATGTGGAGCGGGTCGTGGCACGTCTGTTCGCAATCGAGCAGCCGTTGCCAGCCGCCAAGGCGACGATTCGCGCCGCCGCCGATCGGCTGGCCGAGGATCCGGACGCCATCGCCCGACCGTCGGATTTCGCCCAATCGCTGTTCGATCTCGGTGCTACGGTCTGCACGCCGGCCACGCCCATTTGCGCGATCTGCCCGTGGATGACCTGCTGTGCCGGCCGTCGTGCCGGCATTGCCGCCGAACTGCCGCGGCGGCTCCCGAAGGCGCCGCGCCCGGTGCGATACGGGGTGCATTTTTGGGTTGTGGATGCGCAGGATCGCGTGCTGCTGCGTCAGCGCCCGGTTTCAGGGCTGCTGGGCGGGATGACCGAACTGCCCGGTACCGAGTGGCGGCCCGAGCCCTGGGGAGAAGCCGAGGCGCTGGCGTGTGCGCCGATGGCCGCAAACTGGCGGCCCGCAGGCCAGGTTCGGCACGGATTCACGCATTTCGAGCTGCGGATTGCGTTATTCGCGGCACGTGTTGCGCGGATCGACGTTGCGGGGATTTTAAAGGTGCGCAACTCGCTAGGTTCCGCCACCCTATCGTCGCTGATGCGCAAATGCATACGGCAGGTGGGGGATTAACCCCAATGCTCCACGCGAAATTCCATTTCTCGATTCTTACGGGGCGCGTGCGGTTAGCTTACAGTGAACGAAGGCGATGAGCGGGGCACTGACAGAATGAACGCGACGCCCCGACCGTCAGGTGTAAATGCGTTCAGCTTTTCACAGCGCAGCAACGGCAACTAGAGCAAGGTGATTTGCCAACGGATCGACGCCGTACCGGTTAGGCCCCCGCGTCCCGACCGTGCAGTTCCACACCAGCAATATAATCCAGCCGACAACTGGGAGGCAAATTAGAAACCACCACCATCCTGATTTATTTAGATCGTGGAATCGCCGGACCTGAACTGCCAATCCTGGAAGAAAAAATGCCAAATTGACAATCCAGCTGAAGATACTGCTAACGGAGCCAAGCCAAACCGCACTTACCAAGTCGGCGCCCCAGATCACAACAAAATAGAGTATCGTGAAGTACCAAAATTCCGCACGGGGCGCGCGGCCGCGGAATCGTGCGTAGCGGCTCATGCAGATGGTAATGGAATTGGCGAACGTGCGGGGCGTCTGGTCGTTGTCGTCAGCCGCCGAGGCGATGCCTTGTAGCGCACCGCATTTCGGGCACATAGGGGCAGATTCGTGGATCTGCCCGCCGCATCCACGACAGAATACCATAGTAGTCATCGTCGTTCTTCGCCAACAATTTTGCCCGGTAATTGATATGATACCGCCTTGG
>DATIMO010000447.1:0-4307 GCA_035475215.1 Acetobacteraceae bacterium
CTTTGTCTGCCGCTAATTTTGCTGATTTGCGGGTTCGTCATCTACCCTGCTTTTTATGCGCTGTTCCTCAGCATGCTGAACAAAAAGATGACCACGTTTGTCGGTCTGAACAATTTCACGTTCCTGTTGAAGCGGCACACGTTCCAACTGGTGATTTTCCAAAGCTGCCTGTTCGCGGTGACCGCCGTCGTGGCGAAGGCGCTTCTGGGGTTCGTCATCGCCCACCTGATGCACAACATCCCGGGCAAGAACCAGAAGATCTGGCGCGGCCTGCTGCTGGTGCCCTGGGTGATCCCGCTGGCGCTCTCGACCCTGACCTGGTGGTGGATGTTCGACCCGTCCTATTCCGCGTTCAACTGGATCCTCAACCAGTTCGGCTTCGATAACGTCCCCTGGCTCGGCGTCGGCTGGATCGCGCGGTTCTGCACCATCGCCGTGAATGTCTGGTATGGCACACCGTTCTTCATGATCATGTATCTTGCGGCACTGAAATCCGTGCCCGACCAGCTTTATGAGGCCGCGGCGATCGACGGTGCCAGCGGGCTCCAGAAGCTGTTCTTCGTTACCTTGCCGATGATGCGCAACATCATCGCCATCACCGTGCTGTTCAGCCTGATCGTCACCTTCGCCGACTTCGACATCGTGCGCATCCTGACCAACGGCGGCCCGCAGGACATGACCCACGTGTTCGCCACCTACGCGTTCCAGGTCGGCATCCAGTCGGGTGACATTCCGCTCGGCGCCGCGGTCAGCCTGTTCATGCTGCCGATCCTGGCGGTGGCTGCGTATTTCGTGTTGCGGGGCGTGACCCGTCGCACGCAGGAGGTTGGGGCATGAGCGTCACCACGGCCGAAGGCGTCCGCGTCCCCGCGCGGCGCCACCGCGGGCTGCACACGCAGCGGCTCTGGGCGCTGTGGGGCAGCTATGCGGCGCTGACGGCGTTCGTAATCATCTTCCTGGTCCCGCCGTTCTACATGATCATGACCAGCCTGAAGTCGTCGCACGAGATCTCGGCGCAGCAAGGGACACCCTGGATCGCGCACCACCCGACGCTGCAGAACTTCTGGTACCTGATCACGTACCATAATTTCCAGATGTACTACCTGAATTCGCTGATCGTGACCGTGCTGGTGGTGGTGATCAGCATGGTGATCTCCGTGCTGGCAGCGTTCAGTCTGGCGCGGATGGGGTTCTGGGGCAGCAAGACGTTGGCGACCGGCGTGTTCCTGACCTATCTGGTACCGGCATCCCTGCTGTTCATTCCGCTGTTCCAGATCGTCGGCTGGATCGGGCTGATCAACAATTTCTGGTGCCTGGTGCTGATCTACCCGACCTTGGCGGTGCCGTTCTGCACCTGGATCATGATCGGCTATTTCAGCTCCATCCCGAAGGAACTGGATGAAGCCGCGCTGATCGACGGCGCCGGTTATCTGCAGATGCTGTGGCGCATCTTCATCCCGGTCGCCATGCCCGGCATCATCGCGGCGACGATCTTCGCGTTTACGGTCAGTTGGGGCAATTTCATCTATCCGCTGGCGTATCTCTATACATCGAACCAGATGGTACTGACCGTCGGCATCATCAGTGACCTGATACGGGGCGACGTGTTCGAGTGGGGCAAGATCATGGCGGCAAATGTGCTGGCATCAGCGCCGCCGATCATCATCTACGCATTCCTGATGGACTACTACATCGCCGGCCTGACTGCCGGCGCAACAAAGGGCTGAGGAACCAATCGATGTCTGAAGTTTCGTGCCGCAAGGTGGTGAAAGTCTACGACGGTGGCGTGCAGGCGGTGAAGGGCATCGACCTGGAAATCGCCGACCAGGAATTCGTCGTGCTGGTCGGCCCGTCAGGCTGCGGCAAATCGACCACATTGCGGATGATTGCCGGGCTGGAGGAAATCAGCGACGGCGAGATCTGGATCGGCGGCGATGTGGTGAACGACGTGCCGCCGCGCGACCGTGACATCGCGATGGTGTTCCAGAACTACGCGCTCTATCCGCACATGAGCGTGTTTGACAACATGGCGTTCGGCCTGAAGCTGCGGAAGTTCCCGCGCGAGGAAATCAAGCGCCGGGTCGATGAGGCTGCGCGCATCCTGGACATTCACGCACTGCTGGAGCGCAAGCCGAAGGCGCTGTCCGGCGGGCAACGCCAGCGCGTGGCGATGGGGCGCGCCATCGTGCGCAACCCCAAAGTGTTCCTGTTCGATGAGCCGCTGTCCAACCTGGACGCCAAGCTGCGCGTGCAGATGCGCACCGAGATCAAGAAGGTGCATCAGACCGTCCGCACCACCACAGTGTACGTCACCCACGACCAGGTGGAAGCGATGACGCTCGCCGACCGTGTGGTGGTGATGAACCAGGGCATCATCGAACAGGTCGGCACGCCACAGGATCTGTATCATCATCCTGCCACCCGCTTCGTCGCCGGCTTCATCGGCAGTCCGGCGATGAATTTCCTGAATTGCCGTGTGCAGGACGACGGATCGGGGCTGGCGGTGCGTGTAAACGATCAGATTGTGCTGCCGATCCCGCCGGCCCGTGTCAGCCGCTACACGCCTCACAAGGGCAAGGAAATGGTGCTCGGCGTCCGCCCCGAGCACCTGTTCGATTACCAGGAAGTCGGGCGGCCCGGCTACGCGCGGGTCGATGCCCTGGTCGACGTCGTGGAGCCCATGGGCATGGAAACCTTGGTGCATTTCTTCATCGACGGCACTCCGGTCTGCGCGCGATGCGATCCTTCCACCCATGCGGCACCCGGCGAGGTGCTGCCGCTGAGCGCTGATCTCAACAACATGCATCTGATGGAGCCGAACACCGGCCGCGTGGTCTGATACCAGCACGCGCTAAAATCGACCCACCGTCATTGGCTGTTCAAACCGTAGGGCGCCGTCGCGGCCCCGTCACCGCCGCGCCGGCACGCCCGGCACATAGCCTTTGCGCGGGAATTCCTCCCAGTAATCGGTCAGGCCCTTGCCACCGAAGTCCTGATACGGCCGCGCCCGCAGCCGTTCGACATCGATGTCAATGCCAAGCCCAGGAGCATCCGGCAGTTCCGCCCAACCGTTCTCCACCTTGATCTGTTGCGTGGCGACGGCATCACACGCCTCACGGAAATTCACGAAATACTCGGCAATCCGGAAGTTCGGAATAACCGCGCAGACGTGCACAGTCGCGGCGAACCCCGCCAGCACGCTGTTATAGTTGTGCGGCGCCATGACCACCGCCTGCGGCTGCGCCATCGCCGCGATGTCCATCATCGCCGTGATCCCGCCGATAGCGCAGATATCCGGATTAAGGATATCCGCTGCCCGTCGCTCCAGGGCATGGAAGAATGATTCCTTCGAGTACATTGCCTCGCCGGTGACGATCGGGATCGGAACGGCCCGTCGGACCTCCGCCACCAGTTCGATATTGTCCGACAGGCAAGGTTCTTCGTACCAGGTGATACCGAACTCCGTCAGGCGCTGGCCGATGCGTATGGCGTGGGATGGGGCGAAGCGGCGGTGCGCCTCGATCAGCAGCTCAAACTCCGGTCCGACCGCATCGCGCATGCGGCGAACGAAATCAATCGCATGGTCTTCATCCTTGGGGTCCACAAAGCTGCGCCACGGGCCGGGAAACGGATCGAACTTCGCCGCCGTGAAACCTTCCTGCTTCAGGCCCTGCGCCCGTCGGATATTGTCGTCGACCGACGCGCCCTGCGCCCAGCCATTGGCATAGACCCGCACCGCTTCGCGCGACCGGCCGCCCAGCAAATTGTAAACCGGCAACCCCGTGCGCTTACCCAGGATATCCCACAACGCGATCTCGATCGCGCTCCAGGCCGACAGAAGCTCCATGGAGTTGCGGCGTATGGCGAAATCGTCGAACAGCACCTGACCGGTATGGCGGATGTCAAACGCGCTGCGGCCGGTCACGTATGGCGCCATGCAGCGCAGGCACTCGGCTATCACCTTCTCCTTGCCGCGGGTCACATAAGCCTCGCCCCAGCCATGGATGCCATCCTCGGTCTCCACGCGGCATAGCAGCAGGTTCTTGCCACTGCCCGGGTGCATGAGAAACGGTTCGATACCGATGATCTTCATTGCACGACGCCCTCAGATTCGGCCGAGCATCTGCCGGCACAGGTCGAACACGGTGCCCGGCTCGATCTGCCGGAGACACGCGAGGTCCCGAACGCAGTCAGCCAATCGATAATGAACCGCGACCCTGATCGCGCAAGTCCCTGCCCTGGACGCAGTTGAGAGTGCCTGGTTGGGGGTGGGCCAGGATCCTTGACTATTTTGCGCAGCCCGCTGC
>DATIMO010000448.1:0-2846 GCA_035475215.1 Acetobacteraceae bacterium
ACAGCTATCCGCGGCATCCCGAAACGCCTCATAATCGATAGCGCCTCCAGTGATCGACTGAAACTGCTCAAAGGCGGCTTCAACATTCGGTTCGCTGATCGAATGCCGAAATGCGGTCGCCAAAAGCAGCCTGACCGCATTCGTCATCTCCGCCCCTCCATCATCCCCACAAACCGCTCGAACAAATAGAAACTGTCGCTCGGCCCCGGGCTCGCCTCCGGATGATACTGCACGCTGAAAACCGGCCGATCCGTGCAAGCCAGCCCCTCGTTCGACCCATCGAACAGCGACACATGCGTCACCCGCACGCTGTCCGGCAGCGTCCGGGGATCCACCGCGAAACCATGATTTTGGCTGGTGATTTCCACCCGACCCGTCGCCAGATTCTTCACCGGCTGGTTCGCGCCCCGATGACCCCGATCCAGCTTGAACGTCTTTCCCCCCATCGCCAGCGCCAGCAACTGATGTCCCAGGCAGATGCCGAACACCGGCACCCCGGCATCCAACACCGCCCGCAACGCCGGCACCGCATATTCGGCCGTCGCCGCCGGATCGCCCGGCCCATTGGACAAAAACACCCCATCCGGCGAATGTCGCAAAATATCTTCGCCACTCGCGGTCGCCGGTACTACCGTGATCCGACATCCCGCCGAGGCCAGACAGCGCAGGATGTTGCGCTTCGCCCCGTAATCCACCGCGACGACATGGAACCGCGGAGTCGTCGCCCGCCCGGTTCCCTCCGGCCACGCCCAGCGCGTCTCGTCCCACGAATATGACTGTCGGCAGGACACCTCCTTCGCCAGGTCCATCCCCTCCAGTCCCGGCCAAGCCGCCGCGCGCGCCTGCAGCGCCGCCAGATCGAACCGCCGGTCCGCTGGAAATGCCAGCACCCCGTTCGGCGGGCCACCGTCCCGCACCCGCACGGTCAGCGCACGCGTATCCACGCCGGCAAGTCCCGCCACGTTCTGCGACCGCAGCCACGAATCCAGATGCTGCGCCGCCCGCCAGTTGGACGGCTCGGTGATGTCCTGCTTCACCACCAGGCCACGGGCGGCAATCGTGGTCGCCTCGATATCCTCTGCGTTGACGCCGACATTGCCGATATGGGGAAAGGTGAACGTGATGATCTGCCCAGCATAGGACGGATCCGTCAGTGTCTCCTGATAACCGGTCATCCCGGTGTTGAAACACACTTCGCCAACCGGCACCGGCTCACTGGTGTGCACCCCGAATCCGCGTCCCCAGAACACGGCACCATCGGCCAGCACCAGCGCCGCGGTCGCTCCCGCGGGCGGTTGCTGGACTTCCCCCGTTACCGGCCTCTGTTCGGCCGTAGCGGCGGGAACCCCGGAAAGCTCGGCCAAACTCAGACCGGTGGCACCGATCACCACCGGCCAGTGGCGCGACGGAATGGCGTGGGATTGCCGCCACTTCCGCACCGCCTCGGTGCTCACGCCCGTCAGTCGAGCCGCCGCATCCGGCCCACCCAACCGCTCGATGATCTCTTCCACGCCAACCGACATGCCGCCTAGTATGGGAGAATATTTCCCAGCGCAACCCGCTCGCAGCCCTTGGGAAGATCTTTCCGCGGTTTTCCCGGAACGTGTCCCTGATGTAGAACGCATGTCATCAATCGGAGCGAATCATCGTGGGCATCCGGGATCAGTTCATCGACCAGCTCAAAGCTTCGATGAAGGCAGGCAACACCGCTCGCACGTCCACGTTGCGGCTGATCCTGGCCCGGCTGAAAGACGCCGACATCGCCGCACGGCCCAAAGGCATCGACAAGGTGCCCGATGCGGAGGTGATGGCCATCTTGCGCGGCATGGTGAAATCGCGCCGCGAATCGATCGAGTTGTATCGCCAGGGCAACAGGCCAGACCTTGTCGCCAAGGAAACCGCGGAAATCGAGGTGATCGAAAGCTTTCTGCCACGCCTCCTGGACGAAGCCGCAACGCAGAGCGCGATCGCCGAAGCCATGACCGAAACCGGCGCAACGGGCATCAAGGACATGGGCAAGGTCATGGCCGCGCTGCGCGCCAAACATGCGGCCACGCTCGATATGTCCCTGGCCGGCCCGCTGGTGAAGGCGAAACTCGCCGGCTGAGGGCGCGTACGTGGCACTGCCCGGCGCCTTTCTGGATGAATTGCGCATCCGCACGCCGTTGGCCCCGCTGATCGGGCGCCGGGTGCGCCTGGAACGCGCCGGCCGCCAGTGGAAAGCCTGCTGCCCCTTCCACGGCGAGAAGACCCCCAGCCTCTACATCTGGGACGACCACTACCACTGCTTCGGCTGCGGCGCGCATGGGGATGCCATCAGCTTCGTCATGCAGTCCGAGGGCGCCGGCTTCATGGAGGCTGTCGAGCGCCTCGCTGCGGAAGCCGGGCTGGAGGTACCGCGGCTCTCGCCCACGATCGCCGAGGCCGAACGCCGGCGACATACCCTCGCCGGCGTCCTGGAAACCGCTGCCGCCATCTACCAACGTCGGCTTTATCTGCCGGAAGGCCGTCCGGCGCTGGACTACCTGCTCGGTCGCGGGCTCACCGACCACACCATCCGACGCTTCGGCCTCGGCTGGTCCGGCGAAGGACGTGGCGCGTTGGCCGCGCAACTGGAGCGCGAAGGGATCACAACCGACCTGCTGATCGAAGCCGGGCTGATGCGCGCCGACCCGGACAGCGGCCGTACCTACGACCTGTTCTTCAATCGGGTCATGTTCCCGATCCGCGACCGGCGCGGCGTGGTGATCAGCTTCGGCGGACGCACGTTGGGCGACGGCCAGCCGAAATACCTGAACGGCCCGGAAACCGCATTATTTTCAAAGCGTCGCAGCCTCTACGGCCTC
>DATIMO010000449.1:0-2450 GCA_035475215.1 Acetobacteraceae bacterium
GGTTGCTGGCCGGCTATCGCCGCACGCTGCGCATCGCACTGCGCCATCAGGGGTTCGTACTGCTGGTCGCGGTGGCCACACTGGCGGGAACCGTCGGGCTGTATCTGATCGTTCCCAAGGGGTTTCTGCCGCAACAGGACACCGGCGTGCTGATGGGCGTGACGGAGGCGGCACAGGATGTGTCGATCTCGCGGCTATCGACCCTGCAGAATCAGGCTGCCGAAATCATCGCGCGCGACCCGGCCGCGACCGGCGTGGTTTCATTCGTCGGCGCCGGCACAATCAATGCAACGCCCAACGCGGGTCAGCTTACCATTGCGCTGAAACCAATCGGCCAGCGAGACGCCGCGCCCGTGGTGATGAACCGGCTGTCGCGGGACATTGCTGGCATTCCCGGGCTGACAGCGTGGTTCAAGCCGGTGCAGGACATCACGCTCGGCACCCGCGTGAGCCGCACGGCGTATCAGTACACGCTTCTCGACACCGACTCCGCGGAACTTGCGGAATGGACCGCCAAGCTTGTCGATCGGCTGGCCGCTCTGCCGCAACTTGCGGGCGTCGCTTCCGACCAGCAGAACGAGGGTTTGCGTATCCAGGTCAGCGTGGACCGTCAGGCAGCGATGCGGTTCGGCGTCACCATGCAGGCGATTCAGGACACGCTGTATGATGCGTTCGGGCAACGACAGGTCTCTACGATCTTCGGCCAGGCCAACCAGTACCGGGTGATACTGGAATCCGATCACAACTGGCAGGGCGATCCGGACACCTTGCGGCTGCTGCGCGTGCCCGGCACCAACGATGCACAGGTTCCGCTGGCGACCATTGCGACGATTCGCCGGACTACGGCGCCGCTGGTGGTGACGCACGAGCAGCAGTTTCCATCCGCAACCATCAGCTTCGACCTTGCACCTGGCTATTCCCTGGGCGACGCGGTGCAGGCCGTGCGGCAGGCCGAGCAGGACATCCACATGCCGCCCACCATCAGCGGCAGCTACTCCGGGGATGCGGCCGAGTTCCAGCGCTCGCTGGCCGCCGCGCCGTGGCTGATCCTGGCATCCGTGGTGGTGATCTACATCGTGCTGGGGGTGCTATACGAAAGCTGGATCCACCCGGTGACGATCCTGTCCACGTTGCCATCGGCCGGGATCGGGGCGTTGCTCGCGCTGCTGGTTTGTGGCGCCGACCTGTCACTGGTGGCGCTGGTCGGCATCGTGCTGCTGATGGGCATCGTGAAGAAGAACGCCATCATGATGATCGACTTCGCGATCGAGGCGGAGCGCGGTGGTACGCTTCCCGAGGCCGCGATTGAGCAGGCTTCTCTGCTGCGCTTCCGCCCGATCATGATGACCACCATGGCGGCGCTGCTTGGCGCCTTGCCGCTGGTGATCGAACGCGGCGCGGGATCGGAGCTGCGCTGGCCCCTCGGCGTGACGATCATCGGCGGCCTGCTGCTGTCGCAATTACTGACGTTATACACGACGCCGGTGATCTATCTGGCATTCGAGCGGCTGCGGCTGCGGTTTGCGGGACCGGGCCCTGCCACGGTGGCCGCGGAATGATGGGAGGAATATCCACCTCTCCCGCCGCGCGGGAGAGGTCGTTCCGCGCAGCAGGACGAATGAGGGCACCGCGGCGTTTCGGTTCTCGGGTCGCGGCCTGTGTGCAACCCTCACCCGCCGCGCCTGGGCGCGGCGACCCCTCCCGCATTGCGGGAGAGGTGAACACCTTAGCGCGCTGACGAATGGGCTTCTCCGCTCCCTTCATCGCCCGCCCGTTCGCCACCATCCTTCTGGCGATCGGCATCCTGCTGTCCGGACTTGTGGCTTACCGCTTCCTCCCCCTGGCCGCACTGCCGAGCGTCGATATTCCCACCATCGTCGTGCTCGCCACGCGTCCCGGGGCCGATCCGGAAACCATGTCCAATTCCGTCACCGCACCTCTGGAACGTCGCCTCGGGGAAATTTCCGGCGTGACCGAAATCACCTCGATCAGCTCGGTCGGCGCGGCTTCGGTCGTGGTGCAGTTCGACATCGACCGCGACATCAATGGAGCCGCGCATGATGTGCAGGCGGCGATCAACGCCGCGGTGACCGACCTGCCGGGAGACCTGCCGACCCGCCCCTACTACCGCAAATTCAATCCGGCTGACGCCCCCATCATGACCATCGCATTGTCATCCGACACGCGATCGGTGGCACAGATCTATGATGCCGCCGATAGCATTCTCGGACAGCGCCTGTCGCAGATCGATGGCGTGGCCAATGTCACCGTCAGCGGCGCGGAAAAACCGGCGGTTCGCGTACAACTCGATCCCGTGCGGCTGGCCGCCGCCGGCCTGTCTTCACAGGACATCGCCACCGCGATCAAGAACGCCAATCCGCTGGAACCGACCGGCGGGTTCGAAGGACCGACCCGCGCCGGAACCATCGGCGTCAATCCGCAGATGTCGC
>DATIMO010000450.1:0-1597 GCA_035475215.1 Acetobacteraceae bacterium
CTGTCGCCGGTACGGCAGCGTAATCTGGAACGGGCCTGGAACTGCAAAGTCATCGACCGCACAGGGTTGATTCTGGACATTTTCGGTGAGCGCGCGGCGACCCGGGAGGGTGCACTGCAGGTCGAACTGGCGCATCTGGAATACCAGCGTTCCCGGCTCGTACGGTCGTGGACCCATCTGGAGCGGCAGCGCGGTGGCTTCGGGTTCCTGGGCGGCCCCGGCGAGACGCAGATCGAGGCCGACCGACGGCTGATCGGCGAGCGCATCGTGCGCCTGAAAAAAGAACTCGAGCAAGTACGGCGCACCCGTGGCCTGCACCGTTTCGCACGCCGGCGGGTGCCGTTTCCGGTGATCGCGCTGGTCGGATACACGAATGCCGGAAAATCAACGCTGTTCAATGCGCTAACGGGTGCCGAGGTGGTAGCGCGCGACCAGCTGTTTGCAACGCTTGACCCGACGATGCGTGGCGTGCGGCTTCCAACCGGGCGGCACGCGATACTGTCTGACACTGTTGGCTTCATCAGTGATCTGCCGCACGAATTGGTAGCGGCGTTCCGCGCCACGCTCGAAGAGGTGGCGGAAGGCGACGTTATCCTGCATGTGCGCGACGTGGCGCATCCGGACAGTGCCGCGCAGCGCGCCGATGTAGTGGATGTCTTGGAGGATATGGTCGCGGATGGCGCACTGGATGCTGATTGGCCATCACGCACGATCGAGGTGCTGAACAAGGCGGACCTGCTGGGTGGCGCCGCCGCGGTGCCTGAGAGGGACGGGGCGGTGGCCGTCTCTGCTGTCACCGGCGAAGGCCTGCTGGCGCTTAAGTCGGTAATTGACGCGCGCATCGCCGCGGGTATGGAGCTCGCCGATTACCAGATAGCCCCCGAGGACGGGGCCCGTCTGGCCTGGCTGTACCGGCACGGCGAGGTGGTTGACCGGCACGACGCTGATGCCGCGGTACATGTCACAGTGCGGCTTCTGCCCGCGGATCGGGCTCGGTTCGAGCGTTCAGTCCCCTGACGGCGACCGTTTGACCCACGCAATTGCCGCGCGGGCAAGCGCATCGATGGTGTCGACCACCGGCACATCCAGGGTGGGACCGGCCTGGATGCCCAGCGGGATCTCGGTGCAGCCCAGCACGACCGATGCCGCACCACGCTGGATCAGACTGCGTACGACCTCCGATAGCGGGGCATAGGCATCCGCCGGCCGATTTGCCTTCACCAGGGCGATCGCCGGGCTAACCAGATGGTCCATCTGATTTTGATCGGGGATGATGGAGTCCCAGCCGTGCGCGCCAAGCCGATGCTGATATAGCTGCATCGCCAGGGTGGCCTGCGTCCCCATGACGCCGATTGTGCCAGTCGCGATGCCCAGGTGGCGAAGTTCGGCGGCGGCGGCATCGACGATGTGCAGGATCGGCATCTGTGCCGCATCTTGCATTTGGTCGTACCAGCCATGTGCCGTGTTGCAGGGGATGGCGATCGCGCTGCAGCCGGCGCGCCGAAGCCCTTCGATCCCGCGCAGGAGCCAAGGCAGCGGGTCGGCGCCATTGCCCAGCCGGCCGACCGTTCGATCCGGCACGCGCGGGTCGGACCAC
>DATIMO010000451.1:0-12361 GCA_035475215.1 Acetobacteraceae bacterium
GGCACGCAGGACGCTGTCATTGCCATAGGCTGGGTCCATCAGCGCCACCGCTGCCGGCAGGCCATCGGCGTGGGCCTGACGCATCTGCTGCAATGCGATCTCCGGCTTGGTCTGAAACGCAATGTCCCTGGGCACGCCGGCCGCGGCCCGACGGACCGGATCATCCGCCCAGTCGTTCGGCAGATACAGCCGATACGCCACCGGCAGGCTGGCCCGGTGGGTCGCGACCGACAAGCTGACGGCCACCTGACAGTTCTCTTGTTTGCCCAGTTGGCCGCAGTATTGCCGCGTCACCCCCACCGAATGGCTGCCCTTCTTGGGAAACCCGGTGTCGTCGAGGATCCAGGCCTGGATCGGCTCGTCGCAGGTGATCGATGGCAGCACCCGTTCGCGCACCCGGGCCAGCAGCGCCTGGTCCGACCACGGCGCCTGCGCCACAAAATGCAGCAATGATTGGTGCTGGGCTGCGGTCCGCTCCGGTGCGGTCACCGCCGCCAGCGGTTCGACGCTCTTGCGGCCCTCGGTTGAGATCAGTCCGATGCAGTAGTCCTGGAATGGTCTGACCCGATCGGCATGCCCCAGCACCGAGGCCAAACCGGCCGCATAGTCTCTGAACCGGGCTTCGGCCCCCGATCCGTCGCGAAGATCCATCCTGCCCTCCCGGAGGTCGAGTCTCCATCCGTACCACACCGTAACCGCGTCGCGGCAACCGCAAAGTTCAGCCTGGGAGGTTTGCGACTCAGTAGGACTAAGCCTTCAGGCGGAATGCGCTGCGCTTTGCCGCGCTACGCGACCAGTCCGAATTCCTTGGCCAGCAACGTGTAGGATTGCTGTCGCGCGCACGGATCGTGCAGCGTCGTCAGGATGGCGACCTCTTCCACGCCGTGCAGCGCCGCAAGGGCACGCAGGCGCTCTCCCACCCCCCGCGCCGTGCCGTACAGCGAACGCTCGCGCAGCCGCGCAAGGCGGGCGCGCTCCGCGTCCGTATACTCATGTGCGACCGCCTCTTCCGGCGATGGCAGAGCTGTGAACACCCCGCGATCCCGCCCGAGCCGCCACGCCTCCCGCGAGCTGAACAGACGCGCGGCTTCTTCGTCGGTCTCCGCCGCTAACGCCCACACGCACAAGGCGGCGTAGGGGGTGGGGTGTCTGCTGCTAGGACGATACTGCTCCCGGTAAGCAGCCAGCGCCTGCTCGACGCCACGTCCGTCGGTGATGAAATGCGCGAAGCAATATGGCAGGCCAAAATACGCCGCGACCTGGGCGCCATAATCCGAGCTGCCGAGCACCCAGACCTCCGGTGTGGTCGGGCCCTGCGGCTGGGCGATGATGTCGCGAAACGGATGGCCTTCGACCAGTTTCTCACCGCTGAGCCATGCCAGCAGATCGCGGACCTGGGCCGGAAAATGATCAGCGGCGGTCTCGGCCAGCGGGTTCAGCGCAAATGCCGTGCGGCCATCGGAGCCGGGGCCGCGGCCCAGGCCGAGATCGATTCGCCCAGGGCCAATGGCTTCCAGCACGCGGAACTGCTCGGCCACCTTCAGGCTGGAGTAATGCGGCAGCATCACCCCAGCGCTGCCGACACGGATGCGCGAGGTGGTGGCCGCGATTGCGGCGATCAGGATTTCGGGCGCCGTTCCCGCCTGGCTGGCGGAGTTATGGTGCTCGGCCATCCAGTAGCGGGAATAGCCCAGCGCTTCGCAATGTCGCGCCAACGCTATGCTCTCGCGGATCGAGGTGTCCGCGGAGCGGCCGGTAACCACGGTCGATTGGTCCAGGACAGAAAGACGCATATTCACCAGAACGGGACAGGGTCGGGCATGAGCCCGCAGGGATACTATAGTGGGGATTCAGGAAACATCCGGGAGGCTGCCCATGCCTGCTTTCATCTGCACCACCTGCGGCACGCAATACCCACCAGCCAATGCGCCACGGGGCGGATGCATGATCTGCCAGGAAGAACGGCAATACGTGAATCCGCTCGGGCAGTCCTGGACGACGCTCGAGCAGATGCGCCGCACGCATCGCAACGCGTTCGGGCAGCATGAGCCGGGGTTGATCGGCATCGGCACGGTGCCAGGCTTTGCAATCGCCCAACGGGCGCTGCTGGTGAAAACGTCGGGCGGCAACGTGCTGTGGGACTGCATCAGCTTCATCGATGATGCGACGATCGAGATCGTGGGTGCGTTGGGCGGGGTTGCGGCGATCGCGATTTCCCATCCGCACTATTATTCGTCGATGGTGGAATGGGCGCAGGCGTTTGGCGCCCCGGTCTGGCTGCACGCAGCGGACCGGCAATGGGTGGCGCGGCCCGATCCAGTGGTACGATTCTGGGATGGAGAAACGCATCCGATCGCGCCCGGCGCAACGCTGATCCGCTGCGGCGGGCATTTTGCCGGCGGTACGGTACTGCACTGGGCCAACGGCGCAGGTGGCAAGGGCGCGCTGCTGTCGGGCGACATCGTGCAGGTGATGCCGGACAAGAACGTTAGTTTCATGCGCAGCTACCCCGATTTGATTCCATTGGATGCCACGTCGGTGCAGCACATCGCGAACGTGCTGGAACCGTGGGCGTTCGACCCGATCTATGGCGCCTGGTGGGAGCGGATCATCTCCACAGGCGGGAAGGCTGCTCTGGCTTATTCGGTGCGGCGATACATCGATGCGGTGAGCCGGCCGCCGAGAGACTGAGCCCCGTTGGCTGGTCGTCGCGTGACACGGCCGGGCGCCACCGGTAGCATTGAGACCAGGGGCGCCGGCATCTCAAGAGGGGGAAACATCGATGTCACACCAGATAGGCCTGACCGCCAAAGTCTCGCGACGAACCATTCTGCGAGGCGCTGCCGGGGCGACCACGACGATCGCGTGCCCCGCCATCGTCCGCGCGGCCGGTGAAACACCCATCAAGGTAGGGCTGATTTCGCCGCTTACCGGGGCATGGACGGTGTATGGCAAGGCGCATAGCGCGGGCTTCGAGTTGGCGGTGGATGAAATCAACGCCGCCGGCGGCATCCTGGGTCGCAAGGTCGAAATCCTGATTGGCGACTCGAAGACCGAGCCCAGGATCGTGGTCGAGCAGGCGAACCGGTTGGTGCGTGAAGAGAAGGTGGACTTCCTGGCCGGCACATTCAGCAGCGCCGAGCGAAATGCGGCCGGGCCGGTGGTGACCTCGGCGAAGAAGGTTCTGCTGTACCCCACCTTCTATGAGGGCCAGGAGCAGAAATATTATCCAGGCGTCTGCAATGCCGACATCTTCATGTTCGGTCCGGAACCGACCCAGCAGGTCTGGCCGCACATGGAGTACATGATCAAGAAATTCGGCAACAAGTTCTTCATGATCGGCTCGGACTACGTGTGGCCCCGCGTTACCAACGAGTTCACCAAGGAGAAGCTGAAGGACCTGGGCGGCAGCGTGATGGGGGAGCTGTACATCCCATTCAATACGCCGCAATACGATTCTGCCTTACGGCAGATTCGGGACTCCAAGGCGAATATCATTTTCCACACCCTGACCGGCAGCGACACGGTGAATTTCCGCAAGCAGTTCGTTGCCGCAGGGATGAACAAGGATTTCACGCTCTGGACTGTCGATGACGAAGAAGTCGTCACGTCCGGGCTTGGCCCCGACGTCTCGGCCGGGACTTATGTCAGCTTCGACTATTTCATGACAATCAAGAATCCGAACAACGGACCCTTCCTCGACCGTTTTCACGCCAAATTCGGCAATAATGCGCTGATGAACACCGTCGGGGTGGCAATGTACAACGCCGCGCATATGGCGGCGATGGCATTGACCAAGCAGGGCAAGGTCTCGACCGAGGCGCTGCGCGAAGGGCTGCACGATCTCTCCTTCGCCAAGGCACCACAAGGCCACGTGACAATGCGCGGCCGGGACAATCAGATGGTGCTACCGTCTTACCTCATGCGGGTTCGGCCGGGCTGGACCGGGGTGAACGACATGTTCGAGGAAGTGCAGCACCTCGATTCGGTCACACCGGTGGATGCGCGCTGCAAGAAGCTGCCGCTGTAACGGAAGGGTCCGGCCGAGGGCGGACGGACGATGCAGACCGCACTGAGCGTGCTGGTTGATTCGACCCTGATCACCTTCGTGTTCGCGCTGGCCGCAATCGGCCTTGCGATCATTTTTGGGCTGATGGGCGTTATCAACATGGGGCACGGCGCCATGCTGACGCTCGGCGCCTATTTCACCTGGTATACCACCAGTGCGGGTGTACCGTTCGCCGTCGCTGTCCTGCTCGCCGCGTGCGGCGTGGGCCTGATCGGCCTGTTGCTGGAGCATTTCATCATTCGGCATTTCTATGACCGGCAGTTCGAGACTCTGTTGCTGACCTGGGGCTTCTTCCTGGTCAGCACAGAGATCATCAAGATCGTGTTCGGCACCGACCTGCGCACGGTGACCAACCCGTTGCCCGGTGCCGCGCATCTGGGTCCCGTCGTCGTCCCTGCGTATCAGGGCGTCGTGGCATTGATCTCACTTGGCTTGCTGGTCGGATTCGCGTTGCTGCTGTTCCGCACCACAGTCGGGATCAAGATTCGCGCCCTGGTACAGAACGCCGAGATCGCCAGCCTGCTCGGGCTGAATGTCGGGCAGGCCTACAAGCTGGTTTTCGTCACCGGTTCCGCCGCCGCCGGCTTGGCCGGAGGGTTGATCAGTCCGATGCTCAGCGTCGATCCGTATATCGGCAATGTCTTTCTCGTGCGGTCGTTCTTCGTCGTGATCATCGGCGGCATCGGGCAGGTGCTGGGCGGAACGTTGGTCGGCAGTTTCCTGATCGGCGGCTCGGAGACGCTGTTCGCCCTGGTGTCCGGGCAGGTCGTGGCCCAGACGATCGTGTTTGCGCTGGCTATATTGGTACTGCGATTCCGCCCCACCGGCGTGCTGCGCGCCGAATGACCCGGTCGATCGTCGCGCGTCCCGGCGCAGCGAATGCGGGCCTGTTGCGGTCGGAAACGGCCGTCGCGGTGGTCGTCTTTTTCGCGCTGGCGCTGCTGCCGGGTGTCGCGTCGGGATACGTTGTGTACATCGTACCGCAGTACCTGCTCTACGGCATGCTGGCGATGTCGCTTGCGCTGCTGTGGGGTTTCGGCGGCATTCTCAGCTTCGGCCAAGCTGCGTTCTTCGCGCTCGGCGCGTATGCGATGGGGCTTGCGCAGCACTGGGACATGGCGGTGAACCCGGCCTATGTGGCGCTGCTGATCAGCATTGCCGTCGGCGGAGCGTTGGCAGGAGTTGTCGGGTATTTCCTGTTCAGCGCCGGGGTGCGGGACGTGTATTTCGTGCTGGTCACGCTGGCCCTGTCGATCATGACGGAGCAGATCACCATCAGCCAGTCGGATATAACCGGCGGCTATAACGGCATGTTCATACCGCGCATGTCGCTGACCTTCGGTGATGCCAGCCTGGATCTCTCGGACGATGTGCCGATGTACTACACGATCCTGCCACTGACGATCGGCATTTACGCCCTGCTGCGCTGGGTCCTCGCGTCGCGCTTTGGCAAAGTGCTGATAGGAATACGAGAAAATGAGGACCGCGTGCTGTCGCTCGGGTTTCGCACCCCGCTGTACAAGACGGCAGCATTCGCCATATCTGGCGCGATCGCCGGGCTGGCGGGGGCTTTGTATGGGACGCATGCCAGTTTCGTATCACCATCGTTGGCCGGCGTGCTGTTCTCCACGCAGGTTGTCGTGTGGGTGGCGATCGGCGGCCGCGAATCCCTGCTGGGGTCGCTGCTTGGCGCGGTCGGTGTGGCGGCGTTGTCCAATTACCTGACCGCGATCACGCCGGAGTACTGGCAACTTGTGCTGGGGATCGTATTCGTCCTTGTAATCATGGCATTTCGCGGCGGCGTGGCTGGCGCGCTGGGCGGCCTGACCGCACCCCGCAGACCGGAGACGGAGAGTGGCTGAACTGCTGCGAACCGCAGGACTGAGCAAGCGCTTCCGCGGACTGATCGCCAATGATGCGATAGACTTCACACTGCAAAGCGGAGAGGTGCGCTGCGTGATCGGCCCGAACGGGGCGGGCAAGACCACCTTCATCAGCATGATCTCCGGGCACCAGACGCCATCCGCCGGACGCATCTTCTTTCGTGGCCGTGATGTCACCGGCAGCTCCGTCACAGCCCGCGCGCAAATGGGCATTGCACGCAAGTTCCAGACACCATCGGTGTTCGATCGGCTGAGCCTGCATGCGAATCTGGAGCTGGCATCCCTCGGCAAGCGCTCTACCGCGGCCGAGCGGCAGACGCGAATCACCGAAGTGCTCGACATCACCCGGCTCGCTCCGTTCCGCCATCTGCCGGCATCCGTGTTGTCGCACGGCCAGCGGCAATGGCTGGAGGTGGGCATGCTGCTCGCCAACCGCGCCGAGTTGCTGTTGCTGGATGAACCGACAGCCGGCATGACGGCCGAGGAAACCCACGCAACGGCGCTGCTGATCCGCCGCCTTGCAGACGCGCACCATCTGAGCGTGATCATCATCGAGCACGACATCGCCTTCATCCGTGACCTGAAGGCGCCGGTTACGGTTCTGCATCTCGGCCGCGTTCTGATGAGCGATTCGTTCGACGCGGTGGCGGAGAATGAACAGGTGCGCAGCGTCTATCTGGGGCAGGGCTGATGCTGTTGGAGCTTCGGGATGTTCACGCTGGCTACGGTCCTGTCCGGGTGCTGCGCGGGGTTTCGCTGGCGCTCGGCGACGGGGAGATTCTGGGCGTGCTCGGCCGCAACGGCATGGGCAAGACGACGCTGATCCGTTGTATCGCGGGGCTGTTGCCGGCGGCCAGCGGCGCCATACAATTTGCCGGACGGGAACTTACGCGCTTGGCGGCGCACCACCGCGCGCAGCTTGGGCTGGCGACAGTGGTGCAGGGGCGCGGCATCTTTCCGCGCCTGAGCGTGTGGGAAAATCTGGAGATGGGCCGTGTTGCCGGGGGCGGCCGCAAAGCGAGCCGACTAGACGAGGTGGTCGGCTATTTTCCCCGGCTTGGCGAGCGCCTGCGGCAGGCGGCGGGCACGCTGAGCGGCGGTGAGCAGCAGATGCTGGCGATCGGCCGCGCGCTGATGACGCACCCCCGGCTGATGCTGCTGGACGAACCGTCCGACGGCATCATGCCCATCCTGGTCCGGCAGATCGCCGAGATCCTGTTGCAGATCAACCGGCGCGAAGGCATGGCCATGGTCATCGTCGAGCAGAACGTGCCGGTGGTCTTCGCACTGACCGATCGCTGTGTGATCCTGGAAAAAGGCAGCGTGGTCACCGAAGGCACGCGCGAGGAGGTCTCGCAAAGCGAGGTGATGCGCGAGTATCTCGCCATCTGAAACCGACAGGAGGAGACGATGCCCATCCACCCCCCCACCGCACGACAGATCCAGGATATAGCGGAAGAGTACGGGATCGGGCTCACGCAACCTGACGCGCAGTCCTTCGTCGGGCTGATGGCCGGACTCACCGCCGCCTACGACCGACTGGACGCAATGTCGGAGCCGACGCTGCCGGTGAAATACCCGAGGACACCGGGTTGGCGGCCCGCGCCGCAGGAAAATCCGTTCAATGCGTGGACGTACCGCACCGACATCAAGGGCGCGCCGGACGGCAAGCTTGCCGGGAAACGCATCGCGGTGAAGGACAATATCTGCCTGGCCGGCGTGCCCATGATGAACGGTTCGCGCGTTCTGGAAGGCTACGTGCCGGAAGTGGACGCGACGGTGGTAACGCGCATCCTCGACGCAGGCGGGACGATCATCGGCAAAACCACCTGTGAGGATCTGTGCTTCTCCGGTGGCAGCCACACCAGCAAACCGTTGCCGGTTCTCAATCCACGCAAGCCCACGCATTCCGCCGGGGGGTCTTCCAGCGGCAGCGCCGCGGTGCTGGCCGCCGGCGAGGCTGATATGGCGCTGGGCGGTGACCAGGGCGGCTCGATCCGCATGCCGGCGGCCTGGTGCGGCATCTACGGACTTAAGGCAACGCATGGATTGGTCCCCTATACCGGCGTCTTCCCGATCGAACTCACGCTGGATCATTGCGGGCCGATGGCCAACAGCGTGGCCGATATCGCATTGCTCCTGTCGGTGACCGCTGGCCCGGACGGGCTCGATCCGCGGCAGATCGGGGTGCGCACGGGCGACTACATGGAAGCCGCCGGCCATGACGCGCGCGGCCTGAAAATCGCGCTGGTCAAAGAGGGCTTCGGACGACCGGAGAGTGACAAGGCTGTTGACCGCGCAGTGCGCGATGCGGCCGCGGCGCTCGGCAGATCAGGTGCAACCGTCGAGGAAGTCTCCGTGCCGATGCACATCGCCGGATACGATATCTGGAGCGCGATCATTGTCGAGGGCTCGGCGGCGTTGATGATCAACGGCAATGGTTTCGGTACCAACTGGGATGGGCACTACGTCACCAGCCTGCTGGACGCGTACGCGCGCGGCTGGCGCTCTCGCCCGCACGACATGGCGGAAACGGTCAAGACGGTGCTGTTCTTCGGCGAATACGCACGGCGCTTCTACCACGGGCGGTTCTATGCCAAGGCACAGAACCTGCGCCGCAGCCTGCGCGCGGCATACGATGCCGTATTGCAGTCGTACGACGTGATGCTGATGCCGACGATTCCGTTCCCGGCCACGCCTCTGCCCGAACCGGGTTGCTCGCGTGAGGACTACGTAACGCTGGCGCTGAACATGGTCACCAACACCGCTCCGTTCGACGCCAGCGGCCATCCGGCAATCAGCGTTCCGTGCGGGCAGGTGGACGGGCTGCCGGTTGGCATGATGCTGATCGGACGCCGTTTCGACGAAGCGACGGTTCTGCGCGCGGCCGCCGCTTACGAACGGCTGCAAGCGGGGCGGTAGTTCGATCCTCCTGCCGGCGGGCAAGATGGTAATGCGGGTGCGCAACTGAAGGGGACCGACAGTTATGCGGCGATTTGTTTCATCCGGGTCAATGTTCGAGAATGATGTCGGCTATTCGCGGGCGGTAATCGATGGGGATTGGGTATTCGTTTCCGGCACTACCGGATTCGACTACGCGGCGATGACCATCGCCGAGGGCGTAGTGGAGCAAACCGCGCAATGCCTGCGCAACATCGACTATGCGCTGCGTGAGGCAGGCTGTTCCTTCGATGATGTCGTGCGGGTCCGGTACATTCTGCCGCGGGCCGATGATTTCCCGGCGTGCTGGCCCGCTCTGCGCCGTGCCTTCGGCAAGGGGCGGCCGGCTGCCACGATGATTGCGGCTGGCCTTGCGGATGCACGGATGCGGATCGAGATTGAGGTCACGGCGCGGCGGATCGCTGGTGCGAGTCAATGACGCTGACGGAGGACTCAGCACTTACCGGAATGGAGAGCCCCCCTGTCCCAAATCAACCCAGCCGTCCCGGTCCTCCACTGGGCATCAATACCCCAGCGCCATCCCGTCCTTCCTCGGCTCCGACCCGGCAATCAGATAGCCGCGCTCGCGGTCGATCCAGATGGCCTGCGCGCCGCCATGGGGGCGCTCGATCAGTTCCAGTTCATGCCCCAAGCGCGCAAGCCTGTCGCACACATCCGCCGGAATGCCACGCTCGATCTGCACCTTGCCGTGCAACGGCAGCAGTCGCGGTGCATCCATTGCTTCCTGGATGTTCAGCCCGAATTCCAACAGGTTGGTCAGGAACAGCGAATGACCCATCGGCTGATAATGCCCGCCCATCACACCGTACGGCATCACGGCCGCCCCGTTCTGCATCACCATCCCCGGAATGATCGTGTGCATCGGGCGCTTGCGTGGCGCGATGCAGTTCGGATGGCCACGCTCCAGCCGAAATCCGAAGCCGCGGTTCTGCAGCATCACACCGGACTTGTCGGCCAGGATCGCCGAACCGAACCCCTCGAACAGCGAGTTGATGAAGCTGCACGCATTGCCGTCCTGATCGACCACACAGAGATAAACCGTGTCCTTGTGCGGCGGCAGTAGCGATTCGCCGGCGGAAGGCATCACCCGCATCGCGCGCTCGTCATCGATCAGCGCCCGCAGCGCCGACAGATAGGCCGGATCGAGCATCTTCTTCACCGGCACGTCGGCTTGCCCCGGATCGGCGATGAAAGCATCGCGGTCGCGATACGCCAGGCGCGCCGCCTCGATATGCCGATGGTAGCGCTGTGCGCTGAGCGGCCCTTCAGGTGCGGTGTCAACACCGGCCAGGATTCCCAGGATCATCAGTGCCACCAATCCCTGGCCATTCGGCGGACACTGATACACGTCGTAGCCGCGCCAGTTGATCGTTAGCGGCTCGACGAATTCTGCATTCTGGAGGCCGGCGGCGAAATCCTCTTCGGTATGCAGCCCGCCGCGGGCGTGCAGCGTGGCGACCATGTCCGCCGCTATGGGGCCTTCATAGAATGCACGTGCGCCACGTGCCGCAATCGCTCGCAGCGTCTCCGCCAGGGCCGGCTGACGGAATATGTCCCCTGGACGCGGTGCGGCGCCGCTGGGCAGGAACGTATGTGTCCCATTCTTGCGTAGCTTGCCCTCCAGCCGCGCCCAGTCCCAGGCCACCTTGTCATGCACCGGCCAGCCTTCCGCGGCGAAGCGGATGGCCGGCTGCAACAACTCGTCCAGATCTTTGCGCCCATGCGCCGACAGCAGGGTTTCCCACGCGCTCACAGCGCCCGGGACGGTAACACTGTGCGCGGAGGTGTTCTCCAGCGACGCAATGCCGTGCCGCTCATACCAGTCGATACTTGCCGCGGCAGGCGCCCGTCCTGAACCGTTCAGCGCAATCACCTTGCCGGCCCCCGCCGGCGCGTACAGACAGAAGCAGTCGCCCCCGATGCCGGTGGATTGCGGTTCGATCACGCACAATACTGCACAGGCGGCAACGGCCGCATCCAGCGCGTTGCCGCCGGCCCGCAGCACATCAAGTGCGGTCAATGTGGCGGCGGGCATGGAGGTGGCTGCCATGCCATGGGTCGCGTAGACCCGGCTGCGGCCGGGGAGATGGAAATCACGCATGCGTCGAACCTCGGTGGCAATTTTTCGGCGGCCAGACTGACCGCGCCTCACCGGTTTAGCAAACCAACGCGGCGTGGCATCATGGCTGAAACAGGAGCCCTGCCATGTCGGATGCCGTGTCGGATACGATCGCATTTGCCGATTTCGAGCGGGTGGATATCCGCGTCGGCACCATCATCGACGCGCAGCCTTTCCCGGAGGCGCGCAAACCGGCACTGAAGCTCACCATCGATTTCGGCCCGAAGATCGGTACCCGGCGATCGTCGGTACAGATCACCGTCCATTATCGGCCCGATCAGCTCATCGGCCGGCAGGTCTGTGCCGTAGTCAATTTTCCGCCGCGCCAGATCGGCCCGTTCATCAGCGAGGTTCTTACGCTGGGCATGCCGGACGAGGATGGTGCGGTGGTGTTGGTGAAGCCCGACTTCAAAGTGCCCGACGGGGGCAAATTGTTCTGATGCCGACGCATTATTACACAGTGACATGGGACCAGTTGCATCGCGACGCCAAGGCACTTGCCTGGCGGCTGATGGACAAGGGACCTGACGGCGGCCCCTTCACCGGGGTAGTCGCGGTCACGCGTGGCGGCCTGATCCCTGCGGCCATCGTTGCCCGCGAGTTGGACTGCCGGCTGGTAGAAAGCGTCTCGGTGGTGAGTTACGGAGGAGAATCCGAAGCGTCCCGCAGCACGCCGGTGATCACCAAACCGCCCAGCGCCGCCGGCGACGGAACCGGGTTCCTGATTGTCGATGACCTGGTGGATACTGGCAGCACCGCCCGCGTGGTGCGGGCGCTGCTGCCGCGCGCGCATTTCGCCTGCATCTACGCCAAGCCGGCGGCACGTGACGTAGTGGATAGCTACATCACGGAGGTATCGCAGGATACCTGGATCCTGTTTCCGTGGGATACGGAACCGCAATTCATCGCGCCCCTGGCTCAGCGGGGTGCGCGTTAGATCAGACGTCCGCCGTCAGCGCCGATCGGATCAGGCCGCGATGGCTCGGCGCGTCGATGAAATCGAGGACCTCGGCAACCAGATCGTCGCTGCTCCAACGCGCGCGCGTCTCGGCGAGGCGGTCAGCGAACACACCCTCGTCGCGGAACAGGCAACGGAACGCCGCACGTAAAGTCAGTATGTGGGCCTTATCGAAGCCCCGGCGCTTCAACCCGATCACGTTCAGCCCCGAAAGCCGCGCCCGGTTGCCAATCACGCTTCCGAACGGAATAACATCGCCTTCTACTCCGGACACGCCGCCGATCATCGCTGCGCGCCCGATCCTTCCGTATTGGTGGATCGCCGCGGCGCCGCCGATTACCGCATGATCACCGAGGCTGACATGCCCGCCC
>DATIMO010000452.1:0-4059 GCA_035475215.1 Acetobacteraceae bacterium
TTGAACTGGCGAGGAAGGTGGGCCCGGTGCTGCCGCCGAAGACGATAGTGCTGAGTCCGCCAAAGATGGTGTCGGCACCGCTGCCGCCGATGAACGTGTCGGTCCCGGCACCGCCGAGGACGACCAGCATGGGGGATGACCCGCCAAAGACTTCGCTGTTTCCGCCCGTGGCGACCACGGTTGCGGCGCCGCCCTGGCCGACGATGGTGTCTGTGCCGTTCGAGCTGATATAGTTGCCGCCGCCTGTGCTGGCGACGAAGAACAGGTTGCCGCCTGTGCCGCCGCTGACCGTTCCCGTTCCGCCTGCGACATAGGTGTCGTTGCCGGTTCCCGCCGCCACGCTGTATGCAGAGCCGGCGACAAGGCTAAACACATCCGCACCATTGCCGGCGGTGATGCTGTCGAGGCCGGCGCCTGCGACATTGGTGAAATTGATGTTGCCGTCACCGCCGAACAGATCGGCAAACCCGGTCAGTGTCAGATTTGCGCCAGCTGTACTGTCAGCCGCGAGGCTGTACCCGGGCGGCGCCGCCACCGTACCGCCGGCGGTGATGTCGAGTGCGCCGAAACTGCCCGGCGGAACGACCGGTGGACTGCTGCCTGCGATGCCGTTGACCAGTTGTCCCGCGCCCTGCAGGGCCAGCAGAGCCGCGTGGATTTGCTGGGCGATGTTGGTGTTGTCGGCCAGCGCATAGGTGTTGCTGACGGGGCCGCTTGCGCCCGGGATCGTGACCGTCGTTGCCATCTCATTCTCCGTTTTGCATCACCGGAAGGGTCCGGCTCAGCGCCCAGCCACAACTTACCATGCTACATGGTTAAAAAATCCGCAACCAGGATTTTGGCTTCTTTGCGTCGCCCTCGCATCGTCGCGCAAACATTCTAGCTTGGTCCGCACCGGAACGGCACGAAAATACTTTGCCAGAGCGACGACTTATCCACAGCGTTCTGCTTGCGGCGTCTCGTCAGGGTGCGCGATTCCGCAAGGTGCGTTTCAAGTCCAGCAAAATAGACGAAAAATCCTCGGTTGCTGTTTCGGCGGCGATCGACTGCCAATCTGCAATGTCTGCGATGCGTGTCGGGTTATCCCGCAATAATTCCCGCTTGATAAATGGATACTGTTTCTGTAACAATTGGCGCCACAGATCGCTTGTCGGGTTCAGTGGCACACGACCGACGCTCGATACCCGAATCTGATTAGCGTGCTTCAATCGCGCCGCCAGGAGCGGATCCTGCTCCTTGTCATCTTTGACTGCCTCTGCAAACAGCGCCGGATCGACATCTTTGACTAATGATTCGTATGACCAAACCGCCTTGCAGTCGAACCCCGAGCGAATCATTATCTGAGACAGCCCAAGCTCATAATGCCGGATCACCCAGCGCTTCGACGGCGCCGGTCGCACCTGATTCCAGAACTGGGTCCAGGCGTCGCTGTGCAAAGCGCGAGGGCCAAAGGCAAGAAAATACGATTGCAGATGGTAGCCCATCTGCCAACTCTCGGTCAGACCCCAGAACGGCGCTTCATCGACGCGAATTCGTTCCAGAACTGCGCCCAGCGGTTGCAGTGGTCCGTAAACACTATCGTTGGCGAGTAACAGAAGTTCGGTGTCCTGCCGGGGCAACCCGAGATGCTGGATCGCCTCACGCCAGGCGCCGAAATCGTAACCGATATTCCGCCGCACCAGCACCGCGTCGCACAGCGTTCGCAGCCGCGCCAGTGCATCCGGGTCAAGCCGTTCCGAATTGCTGACGAACACCACGGAAAGACCGGCGGCAGCGAGGCTTTTCAAATAGTGCGTCACGTGCTCATGGACCGCGCCGCGGCGATGGAAATGAGCAAAGATCGCGACTCGCGGTCCAAGCGCGGCGGCGCCATCCGGCCACGCCGATACCAGTTGGTGCGGACTGCGCACGAACCGGAGGCAGGATGTCAATTCCGGCACCACCTCGCGCCAGAATTTGCGGAAGACCCCGCGCACCAGCCAGCCGATCGACCCGGCAAGCGATCCCTCGCTCATCAGTCCGGGCCAACGGCTGCACGGGCGCGCACGTCGTCCGGAACGGTCGCGGAGTCGGGCACAAGGCGCACCATGTCGCGGGCCAGTTCGGTGGCTTCCGCCTCGCGCCCCATGCCGCACAGTGCCAGCAATTCGCCCTGCACTGTTGGCCAGAACAGGTGATGGTCATGGCCGAGGCCGTACCGGGCCGAGGCGAAGCGTCGCCGGGCCCGGGCAGGGTCGCCATCCGGCTGCACGTCCAGCACGCCGAGGGAGAACATCGCGTCACGCGCGATGTCGCCCGCAACCGAGGCTGCATCAACGTCGGAGTCCGCCCCGCCAAGCAGCGCCTCGGCTGTCGCCAGCGCGTGTGCCGCCGCATACTGCCCGGCATTGACCAGCGTGGTCAGCACGCGTTGCACGAAGCCGGAGCGTCGTGCAGCATCGACAGGGCAGGGCGGCAACGCGGCCATTCGGGTCGCCGCTTCCGGATCCCCTGCCGCGGCCGCACACAGAATAGCCTCGGCCGTGGCGGTCCAGGCGATGTCCTCGGTCAGCCCATCCGCCATCGCCAGTTGCCCGAGTGCGCCGCGCAGCGTATCGGCGGCCTGCGCTGCCAGCGAAAACGCCCGCTCCATCTCCCCGCGCGGCACGCCGTGCAACAGGTCCAGCATGGCTCCGGCGTACAGGATCGCGCACAGGTTCAGCGGCATCAATTGGGCCAGCTCGTCCAGTCCGCAGGAATCGGCTTCGGGCGGCAGCGCGGTGATGCCGTCAAGTTGCAAACCGAATCGGGCGCGACATGCCGGCACCAGACGGTCCCATGCGGTGCGGGCGCCGGTCAATTCGCCGGCGTTGACGCATTCGAACAGCGCCCGTCCGGCATATCCCAGGAACACGTCGGAGGCCGGATCAAGCTCGATGCTCCGGCGTGCGAGATGCGACAGATACGCGGCGCGCAATTGCCCGGGATCCGTTTCGAGATCGAGTTCCGCATCCGACGCGAACGCCAACAGCGAATGCGAATCGGCTTCCACCTGCGCGTGCCGGAACCCGGCCTCCTGCAGCAGCCGCCGCAGACTTGCCGGGGTGTGCAGGGTCAGGTGCAGCCCGGGCGAGAGCAGCGGGACCAGCACGCCTGGGGATGTGGCCGGCGCTATATGCTCGGCGTTTGGGGTGGTCAGGATCAGCACGCCATCCGGGCGCAGCATCCGTCGCAGTGCGGCAACGAAAGCGCGCGGTGCCGGCACGTGCTCGATCAGCTCCGAGCCCATGACGACGTCCATCGAACCGGCGGCTTCGGCATCTTCGCTGAAATATCGCGACTCGATCGGCACCCCGAGCGCCTCGCGGCCGAGGCGCGAAAGGCCCGCGGGGTCGAGCCCGGCCGCGTGCCAGCCCTTGGCGCGGATGGCGTAATCGAGCCCGAAACCGAAGCCGCAACCCACTTCCGTGTACCGGCTGCCCGGCGGCTTGCGGACCTGGCCGAGCGGGCGGGTAATCAGCCACAGCCCGGCGCCCTGCTGGATGTAGAATGGCACGCGCCCCCGCTCCAGCATTGCCTCTTCGGCGTAGTCCGGTGGGTTCTGGTCGTCGAAGAAGCAGCAGGTGCAGTCGGGGCAGCGGAGCACGTGGCTGCGCCGCATCGGATGGTCGGGGGTGATGAAATCCACCGCGACGACCGGGGTTTTGCATCGAGCTGCGCCGCAATTGGGGCAGGGCAGGTCCAGGCGGTCCGGCGGCAGGCTGGCGGCGATGGTGCGCGCGTCCCAAGTGACCTGCGGCGGGCGTACCGCGTCGGGGGAGACGTCGGAGGATTGGCTGTCGGGCCGGGTTGTCTGCATGCGGCGCATTCAGCGCAGCGCTGGGGCGAAGGCAAGCCCCCAAAGGCACGCGACGGCCCTTGGCGGCTTGCAAGAAGTGCGGAAGCCGATTAGGTAGCGCGCAGCGCCGGTGGAGCGCGGGCGTAGCTCAGGGGTAGAGCACAACCTTGCCAAGGTTGGGGTCGAGGGTTCGAATCCCTTCGCCCGCTCCAGTCTCGAGCCGCCAAATTTTTCTCCGCCGA
>DATIMO010000453.1:0-6204 GCA_035475215.1 Acetobacteraceae bacterium
GCGGGCGATGTATGCGTTGGAGAAGATGTGGGGCGCCGATCTGGATGAGGCGGTATCCGGTTGACCGGACGGATTGTTCACATCACCGGCGCTTCGGGATCGGGTACTACGACGCTCGGGCGTGCGCTGGCTGAACGGCTCGGCTGGATGCATCTGGATACCGACGATTTCTACTGGTTGCCGACCGATCCACCGTATCGCGAGAAACGACCAGCGGAGACGCGGCTGGCATGTTGTATTTACAAGAACCCGCATTCGCAGCGAGGCAAGACGTCCACGGGCAGAGATACCTTCCACGGCAGGTTTATCCAACTGGTCCCCTGCGAGAAGATCGTGGAGGTGATTGAATTCGACTCGCCGAACCCGAGATTCGCAGGCGAGATGAAAATCACCACGAGCCTGGCCGATACCGACGACGGAACTGCAATCACCCTGCTGTGCCAGGACGTTCCAGCGGGCATCCGACTCGAAGACAATGAAATGGGCTGCGGATCATCCTTGCAGAACCTGGCGGCACTTGTTGAGTAGTGCACGACCTCGGGGCGCATTCGGCCGGGCTGTTACTCCGCCGCCTGCGCCACGCCTGAGACCCGGGTGCGCGTGCGCAGCGTGACGAATTCCTCCGCCGCCGTGGGGTGAATGCCGATGGTACGGTCGAAATCCGCCTTGGTCGCACCCATCACAAGGGCGATCGCCAGGCCCTGCATGATCTCCGGCGCATCCTCGCCGAGCATGTGCGCGCCGACCACGCGCTGCGACGGCTGATCGACCACCAGTTTCATCATCGACGTACGTGCGCGGCCGGAAAGCGTGTGGCGCATTGGCGTGAACTTGGTGACGTACACATCCACCGGACCATTGATGGCGGCGAGTTCCTCGGTCAAACCCACGGTGGCAACCGGCGGAGTGGAAAACACCGCGGTTGGAACGTTCTGCAACGAAATACGCCGCGAATGTCCGCCGAATAGTGAATCGGCCAGAGCGTGACCCTCGGCAGTGGCGACCGGCGTCAGATTGAGCCGGTTCGTCACGTCGCCAATGGCAAAAACATGCGGTTGGCTGGTGCGAAGATGCTCGTCGATGACAACCGCGCCTGATGCGCTGGTGGCGATCCCGGCGGCATCCAGATCTAGTGACTCGGTTGCCGGACGACGTCCGGTGGCAAAGAACACAAGGTCGGTGTTGATCAGCCGTCCATCGTTGACAACCAGCCGCCGGTGCTTGCCATTCGCTTCAATGCGCTGCGGCGTGCAACCCGGATGCAATGCAATGCCTTGGGCACCGAGCGCCTCTGCAAGTGCCTCCCGCAGATCATGATCGAAGCCGCGCAGAGGTAGCGGCTGGCGGAACACCAGATCAACGTCCGCCCCTAGCGCGGCAAAGATCCCGGCAAATTCGATTGCAATGTAACCACTTCCCAGGACGGCCACACGCTTTGGCATCCGAGGCAGATAGAAAGCGTCGTCCGAGACAATCCCCAGTTCGGCACCAGGAATGGCAAGCCGATCCGGATAACCGCCGGTAGCGATGACGATGCGTTCGGCAGTCACACGCTGGCCACCGACATCCAGCGAATGGGCATCGAGAAACCGCGCACGTGAGTCGAAAATCGTGGCGCCGGCACGGTCGAGCAGACGCCGGTACGTGGCGGCCAGGCGCCCGATCTCCTTGTCCTTTGCAGCGATCAGCTTGGACCAGTCATGCGGTCCCTTTTGAATCTGCCAGCCGAAGCCGGCTGCATCCTCGGCCCAGGCGCCATACTCGCCGGCCTGGACCAGAAGCTTCTTCGGAACACAGCCAACGTTGACACATGTGCCGCCCCAGAAGCGGTCCTCAGCGATGCCAACGCGGGCACCATGTCCCGCGGCAATCCGCGCGCAACGCACGCCGGCCGAACCGCCCCCAATGACGAACAAGTCGAAGTTCATGCCCGCTCCCGCGAATTTCAACGGCAGGAACCTATGGGTTGCGAGCCGGCGCTGGCAAGTTGCATCGAGGGAGAAGCAGGCGCAACGGGAAGGCGGGCTTGAACCGCCGCCTTCACCAAGCCCAACCGAACAGCAGGAGCAGGATCAGCATAACAAGCAGTAACCCCGCCCCGCTGCTTGGGTAGTAACCCCATCCTGCGCTGTACGGCCATGTTGGCAGTGCCGCGATGACCAGCAGGATCAGAATGATTAGGACGGCGGCGTCCACTGATGCCGCCGCCCTGGGTGATCAGCGGGAACTGTGTTCCTTGATCGCGTCTTTCGCGCTGCCGACCGCGTTCTGCACCTTTCCTTCGGCTTTGTCGGCCTTGCCCTCGCTCTGCATCTTGCTGTCACCGGCCACCTTGCCTGCGGCGTCCTTCACGGCGCCCTTGGCCTGCTTGCCGATGCCTTCGACCCGATCCTTGTCCATGAAGCGCTCCTTTTGTCTGCGATGCGGAGTGCATGCTCCGTCCTGACCACAACGCGCGGGATGCGGCGGGGTTCGCGGCCTTCGTGAATCAGACGGGTTCCAGGACCAGCTCAAATGTGATGCAGACGGGGTTTGCGGCAGGCTGCAGCACGCCCTGGTGCACCACGCCTTGCATGTCCACCACCAGCACATCCAGCATTGCGTCGGAGCCAACAGTGAAGGTGCCTTGGTGGACCAGCACCTCCGTCGCGTGGTCTGGGACAACATCACCTTGCGTGAACCGGGCGCCGATCAGACTGCCGATGCTGCCGCGCACCGCGGCACGCGTGAGGCCGTGGCGGCGGCAGATCGTTGCAACCGCCTCGCTGATATCCTCGTTCGGGCGAATGCGCGCGACGATCAGTTTTGTGCCCACTGCGGCATTCGCCGCCGGAACGGGATGGAACAGGATAAAGTTGGTCTCGGGATCTGGCTCGGCAACGATCGCAACCTCGGCAAGCGCCCAGGCGCGAACAGTGCAGCCGACCGCGACAACCGTTTCATGCGGCAGGATGTGACCGCCGCGGCGGCCGTCCGGCTCCGCCCAGGCGGCATGACAATGCACGAAGGGTGCGGCATCGCGCCAACCGAACGTTGTGTTGGCGATCTCGATCCGCGCGCTTGCGGCCGAGCGTGGGGCACTGAACCAGGCGACATGAGATTGATCTCGCGGTGGTCCGGGAATGCAGTAGTGCAGCGGTGCCAGCTCGGCGTCATGAAACACCAACGTGGCGCTGCGCATGCCGGCCGCCACAAGCGGGCGAGTGAGCGCGTCGTTCAGCGACAATCCCGGCTGCAGTTCGAACTCCAGCATGCGCCCATGGCCGGCGATGCTTTCGATGCGCTCGGTCGGCGCCGGCCCGGGCTGTTGCAGGCGCCGCATCAGCGCCCGACGGCGTAGCCCTGCATGCCGCGCGCATTGGCGCCGGCACGGTATTGGCCATCTTCGATGCGGGCACCGGATAACCGCCCCTCGGTCCAGTCGCCACCCTTCTCGGCCTTGTGGCCGCGGCGGGTCAGGTCGTGCAGCACGGCATCATCGTAGCGGCCTTCCAGCACAAGCTTGCCGGGGCGGGCGACGCGCGGCCAGAAACTGGAGGGCCAATGCTCGCTGTGGAAGGCGGGGGCGTCGATCGCTTCCTGGACGTTCATGTTGTGGTGGACCATGCGCAGGAAGAAGATCAGCGACCACTGATCCTGCTGATCGCCGCCCGGCGTGCCAAAGGCCATCCAGGGCTTTCCGTCACGCAGGGCGAAACTGGGCGAGAGCGTGGTGCGCGGGCGCTTGCCGGGCGCCAGACTGCCGGGCAGGTCCGGTTTCAACCAGAACATCTGCCCGCGCGTGCCCATCGGGAATCCCAGCTCCGGCACAACTGGTGACGATTGCAACCAACCTCCGGACGGCGTCGCGCTGACCATGTTTCCGTCACGATCGATCACATCGATATGGCAGGTGTCGGCGCCGATCACACCGAGCCGCGACACGGTGGGTTCGCCGGTACCGGGGACGTTCAGCATCGTTGCGCGCGCCGCCGCATCGCGGTCCACCCAGGGCGTGCGGCCGTTCACCTCGCCGGGCCGCAGTTCCAGGGATGCATCTTTGCCCACCAGCACGCGGCGTTGGTCGTTGTACTTGTCCGAGAACAGCGTGTTCAACGGCACGTCGGCGACGCGTGGATCGCCGTACCAAGCCTCGCGATCGGCGTAGGCCAGCTTGGCGCATTCGACGATGGTGTGCACGAACTCGCTGCCGAGCGGGTCCATGCCGCCGATATCGAACCCGCGCAGCAAGGCGAGCTGCTGCAGCAGCACCGGCCCCTGGCTCCAGGGACCGCATTTCAGCACCGTGTAGCCGTTGTAGTCATATGCGACGGGATCTTCGACGGTTGCCGACCAGCCGGCGAAATCGTCCGCGCTCAGCAAGCCGCGATGGCGCCGTCCGGTTACATCGAGTATTTCGGTCGAGTGGAAGAAGCGATCCACCGCCTCTGCCACGAAGCCGTGATACCAGGCGTTGCGAGCGGCCTCGATTCGGGCTTCGCGGGTGGTGCCGGCGGATTCGCGGCAGATCCGCTCATAGGTGGCGGCCAGCGCCGGGCGGGCGAACAGGTTGTTCGGTGCCGGAACGTTGCCGCCTGGCAGGTAGACGGCGGCGGAGGTTTTCCACTCCGCCTCGAACAGCGGGCGCACGCCTTCGATCGTCGCGCTGATGCGCGGGACGATGGGAATGCCATTGCGGGCGTAACCTATGGCGTATTCCAGAACGGCGGGCAGTTCCCAGGTGCCCCAGTCCCGCAGCATCCGGCACCAGGCATCGAAGGCGCCTGGCACGACCGCCGGGAGCAAGCCGGTGGCGGGGATCAGGTCCAGCCCTCGATCGCGGAACGCGTCCAGTGTTGCGGCCTGCGGCGCGACACCCTGTCCGCAGATCACATGCTGCGTGCCGGTGCGCGCGCTGTGCAGAATGATGGGCGCGTCGCCACCTGGGCCGTTCAGATGCGGCTCCGCGATCTGCAGCGTGAAGGCTGCGGCCGCCGCGGCATCGAATGCGTTGCCGCCACGCTCCAGCACGGCCATGCCGACCTGGCTGGCGATCCAGTGCGTGCTGGCGACCACGCCGAAGGTACCGGCGATCTCGGGACGGGTGGTGAACATGGTGGTCTCCGCTATGCGCGGGGCAGTCTATGCGATCTGGGGAAGGGCTGGAACCTGTGGGCCGGCGAGAGTGCAGTCGTCGGAGTTGCAGCGGGGCATGGTGCTCGATTTCGCGCTGTCGGGCAGTCACGCTCGGGCTGTCGTTCGGCACCTCGGCTGAACTTCGGCAAACCACCCAAAGCTGTCATCAGACGAAGCGGTTGGCATATGCCGGCGGTTCTGGTTGGGTCATAAGCTATCGTTCGTCGCGCAACCATCCGGCAAGTCCTATCATGATTGCTGCATGCACCCCAGGTTCCGACCCATTCGCGTCAATCAGCACACAACGCTCCGGGGCCGCAGCCACAATCGCCCGAAAACCCGCAGCGACACGTGCATGGAAATCTGCACCCAAACGCTCATACCGGTCGGCTCCGCCACCCCGCCCTGCCAGTCGCTCCTCGGCAACCGCCGGAGCTACATCCAACACGAATGTTACATCCGGTACGATCCCCATCCACCCTGCCATCGTGGCGATCATCGCGCGATCCGCACCCTGCCCATACCCCTGATACGCCATGGTGGAATCCGCAAACCGATCGCACACGACCCATTGGCCCGCAGCCAACGCCGGCCGGATCGTTCTCTCCACATGTTCGGCACGCGCGGCAAAATGCAGCAGCATCTCCGCCGTGGGCGACCAGGTCACATCGCCGTTCAGCAGCAGGTCACGCAGCTTCTCAGCCCCCGGCGCCCCACCCGGTTCCCGGGTGCGCAGCACGCGCACGCCCCGCGCCGCCAGCGCCTCGGCTAGCAACCGCGATTGCGTGGTCTTACCGGCGCCCTCGCCGCCCTCAAGCGTGATGAAGCGGCCGGGCCGCACGTCAACTCCCGCCGACGTAGTGCGCCAGCACGGCCGCCGCGCGGCCGGGCAGCCCCAGCTTCGGCACATCGGCGCCGGCCAACAGCGGCACCTCCATGTTCGGCACCCCCTGCCCGCTTACCGACAGCCGCCCAAGCGTGGCGCCGCGAGACACCGGCGCGCGTACCGGCGAATCGAATGCCACCTGGATCTTCGCCGTCTTGCGCCAGTTGCGCGGCATCGTGACGATCAGGTCGCGCCCGCCGACC
>DATIMO010000454.1:0-8075 GCA_035475215.1 Acetobacteraceae bacterium
GGTGGTGGGTTGCGCCATCACGGAGGCGGCATCCCGCTTAACCGAAACCACGTTTTCGACAGCAACGGCCCCGATTTGCGCATCCGGGGCACCGCGCAGCAACTGTTTGAAAAATACCTTCAGCTTGGCCGCGATGCGACCAGCAGCGGCGACCGCGTCATGGCCGAGGGCTATTTCCAGCATGCGGAGCATTATTTCCGCATCCTCAACGCCATCAATCAGGCGGCGCAGCAGAGCCAGTACAACCAGCAGAATGGGCAAGCCCAGCCGCGGCGCCAGTACAACGGTGAGGACAATGGCCAGCCAGGCATGACCGAGAGCGAAGAAGCGGAACCGGACGCGCCCGGTACCGGTGAGCAGCCTCAGTCACGCGACATTCCGATCGCGGCGGCTCCGCCTGAGAGCTGAACGTCTGGCCCGGGGCAGCGCGCTCAGACCATCCACGGCGGCGCGGGCAATCCCTTCGAGCGCAGGAATTCCACGTTGAACAGTTTCGACTGGTAGCGTGATCCGCCGTCAGCCAGGATTGTCACCACCGTGTGCCCCGGACCGAGATCCTTCGCTACACGCACGGCAGCAGCAATGTTGATCCCGGACGATGTGCCGACCGACAGGCCTTCATGGATCAGCAGATCATAGATCAGCTCCAGTGCCTCGGCGTCCGGAATCTTTACCGCGTCATCGATAGGGACGCCCTCCAGATTGCCGGGAACCCGTGATTGCCCGATCCCTTCGGTGATCGAACTGCCGGAGACGGTCATTTCTTTGCCCTTGACCCATTCAAACAGCGCGCTGCCTTCCGGATCGGCCAGCACAATGTGAACCTTCGGGTTCTTCTCCTTCAGTGCCATTGCCACCCCGGCAAGCGTGCCGCCGGTGCCGCAGGCGCAGGTGAACGCGTCCAGCTTGCCCCCGGTCTGCTGCCAGATTTCCGGACCGGTGAAGGCGCGGTGCCCCTCCCGGTTCGCCAAATTGTCGAACTGGTTGGCCCAGACCGCCCCGGTTTCCTCTGCTATGCGCCGCGACACGTGCACATAATTGCCCGGATCGCGATACGGCTTGGCCGGCACCAGCCGCAGGTCAGCGCCGATCATGCGAAGAAAGTCGATCTTCTCTTTGCTCTGGGTTTCCGGCATGACGATCACGCAGCGATAGCCGCGTGCATTGCCGACCAGGGTCAACCCGATCCCGGTATTGCCCGCGGTGCCTTCCACGATCGTGCCGCCCGGCTTCAGTTCACCCCGCTTCTCGGCGTCGGCGATGATGTACAGGCCGGTGCGGTCCTTGACAGATCCGCCGGGGCTCATGAACTCGGCCTTGCCGAGGATCGTGCAGCCGGTCGCCTCGGAAACGCCGCGCAGGCGAAT
Source organism: Acetobacteraceae bacterium (assembly GCA_035475215.1). GTDB lineage: Bacteria > Pseudomonadota > Alphaproteobacteria > Acetobacterales > Acetobacteraceae > DATDIC01. The sequence goes on from DATIMO010000454.1 coordinate 1,368, forward strand.
CAAAGGTGTGTTGCCGATTGCCTCTGCCAGATCTGCCTGCCAGCCTGAGCCGTGATACAATTGGGTCATCGCTCCCTCGTGCAGCCGGAGTTCGCACAATGGTGGAAAATGTGTCCCCCGCCCAGGTCTGGGAAGCCCTTAAATCCGATCCGCACGCCCAGCTCGTCGATGTCCGTACCGATGCCGAATGGAACTTCGTCGGAATTCCCGATTTGGCCGACGCCGGGAAGGAGCCATTGCTGATCCCCTGGCAGGTCTATCCGACCATGCAGGTGAACGAGCAGTTCACCGAACATCTGAAGCAAGCCGGCCTGACGCCCGATCAGCATCTGTATTTCATCTGCCGCACCGGTGGGCGCAGCACAGCCGCAGCCAGGGCGATGCAGCAGGCCGGGTTTCGGCACAGCTACAATGTCGCCGACGGGTTCGAAGGCCTTCCCGATGCGGCCGGCCACCGTGGAACAGTGAACGGCTGGAAGGCCGAGGGGCTGCCGTGGCGCCAGAAATAGGCGCGACTCGGCGCCTGGCCATTCCGCATCTTGGTCCAAGCCTCTCCGCCCGCGGCGGTGAGGGAGTTACGGCGCAGGCGTGACCAACCCCGCGCTGCTTCATCATCTGGCCTTTGCCGGCGCGCTCGCGCTGCTATCGGCCGTCGTCGTGCGGGTGATGATGGCGGTCGGCGTGATGGATGCGCCTGATCCCCGGAAGGCGCATGCCTTGCCGGTGCCGAAGAGCGGCGGCGTCGGCATCGTCGTCTCGTTCCTGGTCGGGATCGTCGTGCTGTACTGGTTCGCCGAGTTTTCGCGCCTGGCCGAGCCGTATTTCCTGGGGGTGATCGGCGCCTCGGTGCTGATCGCCATCGTATCGTTCCTGGATGATATCAGCGACTGGCCGTTCGCAGTGAAGCTGTCGGCGCAGTTGCTGGCGGCGCTGGCGGCCGTGGCCACCGGGGTCTATGTGCGCGACTATCGGCTGCCCTATGTCGGGTCGCTGTATGTCGGCTGGATCGGCGGTCCGGCCACTCTGGCGTGGATACTGTTCGCCACCAACGCGATGAACTTCATCGACGGGCTGGACGGGCTGGCCGGCGGAGTCGCGCTGATCGCAGCGTGTTTCCTCGCCGGAATCGCGGCGGCGCATGGCGGCTGGTTCGCCTATTTCGCGGCGCTGCTGTTGGCCGCCGGGCTGATCGGCTTCCTGCCGTTCAACTTTCCCCGTGCCCGCATCTTCATGGGTGATGTGGGCAGTCAATTCTGCGGCTTCGTTCTGGCCATGCTGGGCGTGATCGCCAGCCGCTTCGACGGGGTCGAGTTGTCGCTTCTGCTCGTGCCGATGCTGCTGTCCGGCGTGCTGTTCGATGTGGCGTTCACGCTGGCTCGGCGGGCGCTGCGGAATGAGCGGCTGACCGCCCCGCATCGCGGACATTTGTATCAGGTGGCGCAGCGTGCAGGAGTGCCCGCCACAATGGTGGCGGTGACGCATTGGGGATTCGCTGTCTATGGCGGATGGTGCTGCCTCACATTCATCGCAGCACCGTCACCGGTCAAACCGTTCGTGCCGTTGCTGACCCTGTTGCCGCAACTTGGCTGGCTGGCCTACGTGACCGCCCGCGCCCGCAGCGCGTGCATCAGCCGGTGGTAGGCCCGAACCGCGTGGTGGCCAGCAACACGCCCCCGGCCCCGAGCAGCACGACGATGACCGCCATCCCGGCGCGCTGGCTGTGCGTCATCGCTGTGACCGCCCCAAGCGCCAGCGGGCCGACGAACCCGGTGACCCGGCCGGACAAGGCATAGAGACCAAAATGGGCACCGCGTGCATCGGCCGGCGCCAGTCGCGCCATGAGACTGCGGCTGGCGGCCTGAGCCGGTCCGACAAAGCTGCCAAGCCCGAGCGCGACGATCCAGAATGTTCGAGCCGACTGGGCCAGCAGCGCCAATGTCCCCAGGACAGCCAACGCACCGACCGCCAGCAGCACGACCGATTTGGCCCCGATACGGTCCTCGATCAGTGCAAAGACCACAGCGCCGATCCCGGCAGTGACATTGAGAGCGATCCCGAGCAGCAACGTCGCGTGCGCGTCCATTGCAAATGTTCCGGCGGCGTATATGCCGCCAAAGGCAAATAACGTTGTCAGCCCGTCGGAATACAGCATTCGGGCGACAAGGAACCGAGCGGTCCCGCTGGTGCCGATCGCCGCGCGCAATGCGCTGCGGAGTGCAGCGATCCCGTTTCGCAGCGCTCGGCGGACTGCAAGCCGGCGCGGCGGCCGCGGCATCAGGACCAGCAGCGGCCAGGCAAAAACCGCTATCCAGCCGGCGGCGAACAGCGCGGTAGCACGCACCGGCTGAGATTCGGCCGGGGACAAGCCGAACCGCGGCGGATGGGGGTCGATCAGCAGGACCAGACACAGCACCAGGCAGACCAGCCCGCCCAGATAGCCCGATCCCCAGGCGAGACCCGAGACCCGGCCGATGCGGCCGGGAGCAGCGATATCGGGCAACATGGCATTGTAGAACACGGCTGCGATTTCGAACGCGACCGTCGCGGCAGCGACCAGCACGAGTGCCAAGACGATGCTGGACGGATGCGGGCGCACGAACCACAGGCCAGCGGTGCACAGCGCCACGATTGCCGTACAGCCGGCCAACATGGGGCGGCGCAAACCTCCGCCGTCAGCGATGGCTCCCAGCGGAGCTGCGACCAGCGCAATCACCAGTCCGGCAAGGCCCTGTGCTTCCGCCCAGCCGGCCGTTCCGGACGCCGGGTTGGTCGCCACGGCGCGGACGAAATAAGTGGCGAAAACAAACGAAATCACGATGGTGTTGAACGAACTGCACGCCCAGTCGTAAAGACACCACGCGAATACCCGGTGACGGGCGGTCACCCGATCAGCAACGGGTCAATGCAACTCACCACCGTCATGCTCGGATACCCGCCGTCATGCCCGGGCTTGTCCCGGGCATTCACGACGTTTGTTCCGCATCGACACTGGATGGGTTCCGACAACGGTCCGCGTCGTGCGGCGTAACCCGTGGCGCTATGACGAAGCTGCGGCGCGCCTGGCGTGGGTTTCGCTGGTACCGCCCTTTCGTGCTGCGACGGACGCTTCCGACATGATGGTGCGCAGATCGCGCAAGAACGCCGCACCTTTCAATGTGCGCTGCACGAGCACGCTGCGTCGGTCCAACGGGTCGACCTTGCGGCGGGCGAGATCGAGTTCACCCAACCGGTCCAGAGCGCGGGTGATCGCTGGCTTCGAAACGTGCAGATCGGCAGCAAGACCGCGCACGGTATGGGCGCCATCCTGCAGATAGCATGTCAGGAACACGCCGAGCTGACGCGCGGACAGGTCCGGCCCGTCGCGCCGTACCAGCGCAACGACAGTGTCCCGCAGGATGCCGACCAGTTGGTCCGGGGCTGGAGGTGATGCCATTGTTCTATCCTTTCGTTATTGCGGTGCCCCGCCGGATGCGGGATCAATCTGCGGCTTTTTTCCGCGACTCGTTGGAGATGCACCTCCGGTATCACAATGACTCGCGTAACCGGCAATTGTTGCACACCCCTCACGAGGATGTTACCAGTCTGTTCCGGTTCGGCGCCGTAGCAGCAAATCGCTGTGCGAGCGCGGCGTACAATCCGCGTATCGACTGCGCCTCACCACCCTCGGGCCGACCCGGCTGCGGCTGATCGTTCCAAGCGTATATATCAATATGTACCCAGGGCGCAAGTGGCGTAACAAACCGTCGCAGGAACAAGGCTGCAACCACCGCTCCAGCAAAGGGTTTTGATGAAACATTGTTAAGGTCTGCAATCGGACTCGCCAGCCACGCATCGTAACCGTCCCATAGCGGCAATCGCCATAACGGGTCATGACGCTCGGTAGCAGTCTGCAGACAGGTAGCGGCCCAGGATTCGTCGTTGCAGAACAGCGCCGGCAGATCCGGGCCCAACGCGACCCGTGCGGCGCCGGTCAATGTCGCGAAATCCATGAGCAATGCTGGCGATTCCTGCGCCGCTTCCGCCAGCAGGTCGCACAGCACCAACCGGCCCTCGGCGTCGGTGTTGCCGATCTCCACGGTCAGTCCGGAACGCGTGCGGATCACATCCAGCGGCCGCATCGCAGTGCCGGAAACCGAGTTTTCGACGCAGCCGATACGTACCGCCAACCGGATCGGCAGATCCGCCTGCATGATCAGTTGCGCCAGACCAAGTGCCGTGGCGGCGCCACCCATGTCCTTCTTCATTCGCAGCATGCCGGCCGACGGTTTCAGGTCGTAGCCGCCGGAATCGAAGCAGACGCCCTTGCCGCAGATCGAAACGAGTGGCGCGTCGTGGTGCGCCTGACTGCCGGACCAGCGAAAACTCGCCATCAGCGGCGGACGGGCTGAGCCGCGACCGACCGCGGCAATGGTCGGATAGCCCGCTTCCAGTGCATCGCCTGCAGTGATCGAAGTTTCGGCCCCGAAGCGTTGTCCCAATGACACGGCCGCTTCGGCAAGTTCCGCCGGACCGAGCAGATTGGCCGGCGTATTGATCAGGTCACGGACCATCCAGATCGCGCTCGCCTCGGCCAGCACATCACGCGACTCGGGTTCCGTGCAGACCAGTTGCGCGCGGCCGCGCGTTGCCGGCTTCAGGGTCGCGAAGCGATAACCGCCCAGACAGAAGCCGAGAAGCGCGTCGTGCATGTCGAAATCGCCGGGCTGCAGGCGCCAAGTCGATCCGTCGGGCAGGCCGAACGCCAGGCTTCCGAAAGCGAATGGCGAGCGGTCGTTGCCCAACCCCAGCACAGCGGCGCCGATTCCGGTCTCATCCGGAAGCAACGCTAATTCCTGCGCCGCAGCCTTGAACCCCATGTCGCGCAGGAACCCAGACTGCTGCTGGGGCAATCCATCGAGCCAGGCCGGCAGTCCGGCGGGACGGACCGCGTAAAGCAGCTTACCGCCACCGCCATCGGCACTATGCAGCAGGCAATTGATGGGCTGGTCGGGCATCGCACTCATCCTCACGTTCAATTGATTACGATCTTGGTAGTTGGCGCCGGTGATCCGGCCCGGCGTCACAGGAGCGGCGTCGGCATCATGCGTCAATCCGGTTCGCCAGCGCACCGCCTGTGTCAAATCGCAGAGCGGGGTCCCGCTTTTGCCTTCACTCCATCATGCCGGCCGTTGTTAGTCACGGCGCCAGGAATCGGCTCGACGTGGCCGAAAGGATTCGCCGAACCGATGACGATGATGACGCAAAAGGCTCCGCCGGGACGGTCAGATGTGACCACCGTCGCACCGGCCTCCGTGGGCACGCGTGAGCGGGCGATGTTCCTGGTGCTGTGCTTCGTCTGGGGCACTACCTGGCTTGCCATGAAGGTCGGAATCGCCAGCGTGCCGCCGGGAATTTTTGCCGGCACGCGGTGGACCGCGGCCGGACTTGCCTTGCTCGTCTGGCGGCTGGCACGTAACGAGCCGGTTGGCGTTCCGTTTCGGTTGCGTGGCCGGCTGCTTCTGGTTTCGGTCCTCATGGTCGGGCTGAACCAGGTGATCCAGCTTTACGGTCTCCGCTTCGTACCAGCCGGTTTGGCCGCGGTGCTGAGTTCGGCACTGACCCCGATCTCGCTGCTCGGGTTCAGCGTCATTCTTGGTCAGGAACGATTTCATTGGCGACAGGCTGCAGCGATTGCGCTGGGCGTCGCCGGCATTCTGGTGCTGTTCGGACCACAGGCAGTTTCCGGCGTGCTGACCTGGCGGGAGGTGCTGGGCGCGCTTGGCGTGATCGTCGGGTGTCTGTGCTACTCGCTCGGATCGGTGCTGGCGCGCCCACTGATGCGGACGCTGCCGCCCGCCGAAGTCGCGGCCATGACCAACTTCATCGGGGGACTGGTGTTGCTAATCTCCGCCCTGGCGTTCGAACCGGGCGCGCTGGCCGCGATGTCCGGACATTGGGGCTGGCCGGCGTTCGTGGCCTGGCTATGGCTGCTGCTGCCGGGCTCGCTGGGCGCGACCGTCATATACTTTCTGCTGGTGCGCGACTGGGGGGCCAGCAGGACCGGCACCTATGCTTTTGTTTCACCGGTGGTGGCGGTAGTGATCGCCATGTGGATGTTCGGCGAGCATGTGGCGCTGACCGACGTCCTGGGCATTGCGCTGATGCTGGCGTCGGCGGGCGTGGTGCTGCGGCGCTGAGCCAACCAGCAGACTACCCGGCGACCAATCGGGCAAAACGTTCGAGCTGATCGGCTTCCAGGTCCGACACCGCGAAATACTCGATCCCGCCCGCGCGCCACGAAATCACGTTAAAGCCCTGGCGTGTGGTGGTGTGCATCGGCACGTCCGGATTGCCGGGTGAGGCCCAGGCGAACAGGTTGATCACATGCTTGTCGTGCCGGTACACCACCGCCGCGGCCTGATGCCCATCGATATAGGCAACCCGGCCGCCGATCAGCGGAAACCCCTCAGGCGCCAGTTCGCGCACCGGGGGCGAGACATCGACATGTGCCGAGAGCCACGGCTTGACCGTATGCTGATCACTGGTCCGCACGTCGGTCAGATGCTCCGCCATCATCGAGCCGATATGGCTGTCGATCACGTCGGCGATTGCCGTGCCGCGCGGCCCTTCGGCCGTGCGAGACTGGACCAGCAGCACCAGCGCGCCCCCTGCCAAGGCACCGCCCAGGCTCGTTCCGGCCAGCGCAAACGCGGGAATGCGGAACCAGGG
>DATIMO010000455.1:0-3522 GCA_035475215.1 Acetobacteraceae bacterium
GTTGTCGTCAACGATCCGGGTGGCGCAGTGGACGGCCGCGGATCGGAGCAGTCCGTTGCCGACAAGGTGGTTGCGGAGATCAAGGCCAAGGGTGGCCAAGCGGTCGCCAACCACGATTCCGTTGCCGATGCCGCCAGCGCCCAGAGCATCGTGGATACCGCGCTCAACACGTGGGGCCGGTTGGACATCCTGGTGAACAACGCCGGCATCCTGCGCGACAAGGCATTCAACAACATGCCAATTGAGGATTTCGAGGCGGTGGTGGACGTCCACCTGATGGGCACGGTGTATTGCACCCGGGCGGCGTGGCCGGTGATGCGGGGCCAGAAATACGGTCGTATCGTCGTAACCACGTCAGGGTCGGGCACCGTGGGCAATTTCGGCCAGAGCAATTACGGGGCGGCCAAGACCGGCGTGGTCGGCTTGATCAACTGCCTTCGTCTTGAAGGCGCCAAGTACAACATCCTGACCAATGCGATCTCGCCGTCGGCGCACACCCGCATGACTGAAGGTCTATTACCCCCTGACATGATTCCCTACATGAAGCCGGAACTGGTCTCTCCTGCCGTGGCCTGGCTTTGCAGTGAGACCTGCAACGTGACCGGTCAGATCATCGCGGCGACTGCCGGTGGGTACGCTCGCGTACAGTATTTCGTGACGGAGGGGGTCCAGTTCGACCCGGAGCAGCCGGTCACGATCGAAATGTTTGCCGAGGCGTTCCCGCAGTTATCGGACCTCGCGACGGCTCGGCCCTACACGGGGCTGATGGGCAATGTCGAACGCAAGCTGCGCGAGATCGGGCGTATCCGATAAAAAAGCCGTAACGTTCACGAAATCGCCATCTGACTGCCACCATCATCGGGTTTCCCCATGTGAGACCCGACGGCAGGAGGCACGGACGATGACGGAGATCGAGTACGCCAGAAAGCTTGACGAACTCGATCGCCTGCTGAACGACCCGGATGTTCCGATGGAGCCGGAGAAGGTTTGGTCGCTGCTCGCCGAGATTGCGCAACGCGATCTGGCCGCTGTCGCTGCAACGGCATCCGTTCCATCTAGCGCGTGATCGCTTGAGGCGGACCCGTCCGGACATGACCGCGACAGATCAGTCCGGCATCTCTTCATACAATTGCCGTGCCTCAGTCGCCGGGCCGCGCCGTCCCGCAAGCGCCAGGACACGGACCACCCGCACCGTCCCATGCAGCGGCACTGTCAGCACGTCGCCGATCCGCAGGCGGGCGTGTGGCTTGTCGGTCGTCTGGCGGTTCACGCGAACCGAGCCCTGATCAACCAGTCGCGCGCAGTCGCTGCGCGCCCGCATGAACCGTGCGCACCAGAGCCATTTGTCAAGCCGCTGCCAGTCTCGGTCTTCGGTGTCGTCCATCCCGGGTCAGGGGTGCAGCGAAGCCAGTGCGGCGAACGGGCCGCGCGCCAGCGTCCCGCGTGGCCGTGGCGATGCCGGCTTCGGAAAGACCTGGCGGCGCAGCGCCACGATCATGGCCGGCGCCGGAGGTCCCTGCTGGTTGCCCGGCAGCGCGTCGCCAGGGATGGCGCGGAAGCCGAGCCGGCGCAGAACCGCCGGGAGCAGGTCGTGGCGAATCGCAAGTCGGGAAACAAGTCCCGCCGGTAGCGCGGCGGGTCCACGGCGACTGGCCCAGCCCAGATCTGCGGCAACACGCTCCGCCACGTCCAGGCGCAGCAACACGGGCCCGGCCTCGATCCAACCCATGGCGTCGCCGAATCCCGCGGGCCAGGTCGGCGGGGCCAGTGACACCGATCCGCTCCGCGGCAGGGGCGGCACGGCAACACCGTGTTGCAGCGCCCATAGCTGCGCCCGCATTGCCGTAGCGCGCGGCTTCAACAGCGCCGGCAGGAACAGGGCAAATCGCCCGCTCTTCACGCCGAGCGCCTTCAAGGACTTGCGGCTGGCTATGTCCAGATGATCCTGATCGCTGGGAATGACGCCAAGCGCCTCGGTCAGCCGGTGCAGCGCGCCACGCAGGCGGCGGTCGCCCGCCACCCGTTCGCGGGCGAGAAACAGCGGCGCCAGGTCCAGCTCCACCCGGTGATCGACGAAGCGCTGCAACCGGGCCCGAAGCCGTTCACGTTGGGCGCCATCCAGGAAATCACTGTCGAGAATCTCAACCAGAGGCCGCAGCGGGGTGGCTCCCGGCCGAAGGCGGGCGACCGGCTGTTCGTCCCAGAGCAGGCGATGCTCCGCCGTCAGCCTGAACGCGGCATCGTCCGCGGCCTCGGCGGTCTGGACGCGGCGAGGCATTTCCTGATGCAGGGCACGCCGCGCGGCCCGCATGACCAGCTTGCGTTCGTCAGTGGCGGGATCGGGGAAGAACGTAAAGCCGCCGATCCGGCCGACCGGATGGCCTTCCACGACAACGTCGCCGCGGCGAGTTACGGCGGACAGCAGATCCTGCCCTTGATTGGCGTCGAGCCGACGCATCAGATGGGCGGCGCGCCGATCGACGAACCGGGTGGTCAGACGTTCGTGCAGGGCATCGGATAGCAGGTCCTCGACTTCACGGGCACGGGCCTGCCAGTGGATCGGGTCTGCCACCCAATCGGGCCGTGCGGCGATATATGACCACACCCGTATGCCGGCCAGCCGCTGCATCAATGTATCCAGGTCGCCATCGGCGCGCGCCAGGGCGGCGATCTGCCCGGCCAGCCAGTCGGTCGGCACCCGCTCGTCCCTGGCAACGTGCCCGAACACCCGGGCGCAGAGCCTCATGTGAGTTTCGTCGGCAAGCTTGCTGAAATCCGGGATCTGGCACGCTTCCCAAAGCTTGCGGACCATCGTGCGGCCACGAGCCAGGTGGCGGATGTCGGGTTCGCGCGCCAACCCCGCCAGCGTTTCCAGGTCGGAGGCGTCGTTGCCCTTGACCAGTCCGGGGCCGGGCGGCGGGGTGGTCAGGCTGGCCAGCAGCGAATCGATATGGCCGAAATCGAGTTCACTGTCACGCCAGCACAGTGCGTCGATCGGCTCGAAACTGTGGGCCTCGACCTGGCCGACCAGTTCGTCCGGCAGCGGTGGGCAGGCGGCGGTGCTGCCGAAACTCCCATCACGCATTCCTCGCCCGGCGCGGCCGGCGATCTGCGCCATTTCGGCGGCAGTCAGGCGGCGCAAGCGGTGACAGTCATGCTTCGAAATGCCGGCAAAGGCGACATGATCGACGTCCATGTTGAGACCCATGCCGATCGCGTCGGTCGCGACCAGAAAATCGACCTCCTTGTCCTGATAAAGCGCCACTTGGGCATTGCGCGTGCGCGGACTGAGCCGGCCCATGACCACGGCGCAACCTCCGCGCCGCCGTCGGATCAGCTCGGCGATCGCGTAGACCTCCGCCGCACTGAACGCGACAACGGCACTGCGCTGGGGAAGTTTGGTCAGCTTGACCGGCCCGGCGTAGGTCAGTTGCGACATCCGTGGCCGGGTTTCCACGACGACTTCGGGCACCAGGCGGTGCAGCAGCGGGCGGATGGTCTCGGCGCCGAGGACCATCGTTT